>CADCOZ010000168.1 GCA_902803125.1 uncultured Ruminococcus sp. | reverse complement strand
TATTCATTATTCACTATTCATTATTTCTCCCCCTTCCAAAAATCGCTGACTTGATCTATATCAACATTATTCGTTATTCTTTCCTCCACTGTCAGGCGAAAAGTTAAGGGAGAAGGTGGTGCGGTTCATCAGAAAATATGTGTTCTGGAGCAGTATTATCGGGTTCTTTGTGGTCAGTCTGCTGGGAACAGCGTTTCATGATTGGTATAGATTATCGGGTGAAAACCCCCTCGTGGGATTCCTCGCCCCTACCGATGAAAGTGTCCCTCAGCATTTGAAGCTATTGCTGTTTCCGTATCTGCTTTATGTGTTGGGAGAGTTCTGTTGGTTTGGCCGCCGGTGCAGGTCTTTCCTTTGGTCACGCATGATAGGCTTGCTGTGCGGTCTGGCCGTCATTCCGCTGGTGTTCTATGCCTATACGCTCTTTGTCGGCCACAGCATTTTGACGGTCGATATCATGCTGTTCTATTTCGCTGTCGGATTGGCCTTCTATGTCAGTGCCAAACGACTGCTGAAATGCTGAAGAAAAAACGCTGTATCCATCGTCAGCACGGCCTTTCCCAAAGCCGCAAACGGCTTTTCGTGCAAACGGCAGATACAGAAAAAAATAATAAAGAATAAAGAATAACGAATAAATAATAATATTTGATGAGATCAAGTCAGCGAATTTTGGAAGGGGGTTTGGGGGAAAACTTTTTTTCGCCAGAAAAAGGTTTCCCCCAAGTGGCTGTCCTGAGGTTTATTCTTTGGGGGAAACGTCTGTTTCAAAGAGGCGGGTAATGCGGTCAACGGAAGCAAAAACATTGTCAAAGCCAAAGATGTTTTCGTAGTAATAGAAGGCGTAGAAAGTCCCCATGAGCTGGTAGGTAATGCGGACGTTGGCGTAAATGTCGTCTTTCAGTTCGGGAAACTCGGCGAAAAGAATTTCTTTGATCTCTTTTTCAATGGCAATCGGCAGTTTGGAGAACTGGGAACCTGAAAACAGCACCGTTACCATGCCTTTGTTGGCATAAAAACCGTCAATCATCTCTTTGCTGGACTTTCTCGGATTGTAAATCATGTCGGACGGGTTTTCAACATGATGCAGAATGTCCTGCACAATGCGGTGCTGTAATAAGTCCGACAGTTCATAAATATCGTGGTAGTGCAAATAAAAGGTGGCTTTGCTGATTTCGGCCTGCTCGCACAGCTCTTTCACGGTGATTTTCTCCAGCGGATTCTTTGAACGCAGTTCCATAAAGGCATTGGTGATTTCACGCACGGTTTTTCTTTCTCGTAAATCCATTTGTTATACACTCCTTGTCAATATTAGAATAGTGTCTATTATTTTACGATAGACTAAAATTGTTGGTTGCATTTCCGGAAGAATATGCTATATTGATTATAGTCCATCAATTAACACAAGTCAATCATAGGAGGAAAAATAATATGGATTTTTACGGATTTTACACAGGAGAAATTTTTGATGCCCATGAATATTTAGGGGCTCACAAAACGAATGAAGGAACCGTTTTCCGTACCTTTGCTCCGCAGGCTCAGAAGGTTGAACTGCTGCTCAATGGCGAGTGTATCCCGATGAACAAAATTTACAACGGACAGTTTTTTGAAGCAACGGTGCCGAATGTGCCTTACGACAGCACCTATGAATACCGCATTCATGCCCGTGGCCGCTATACGGATCACTGTGACCCCTACGGCACCGGCATGGAACTGCGGCCGGCGCATAAGTCTATCCTGCGGGATATTGACAGCTATCAGTTCCATGATGAACTTTGGATGAAAAAACGCGGCGATATGCTGAACAAGCCGCTGAATATCTACGAAATGCACGCCGGTTCTTTCCGCAAACCCGAAGAACGTCCCGATGCGTGGTATAATTATGAGGAATTGGCAGACATTTTAGTGCCGTATCTGAAAGAAAACGGTTACAACTATGTGGAGTTCCTGCCGCTTTGCGAACACCCGTGCGATGAAAGCTGGGGCTATCAGACAACCGGTTATTTCTCGCCTACGTCCCGCTACGGCACACCCCGTCAGCTGATGGCTCTGATTGACCGCCTGCATCAGAATGATATCGGTGTGATTTTGGACTTTGTGCCGGTACACTTTGCGGTTGATGCCTATGCTTTGGCGAATTATGACGGTTCGGCTCTGTATGAGTACCCGAATAATGACGTGGGACAGAGTGAATGGGGCAGCTGTAACTTCATGCATTCCCGTGGAGAAGTCCGCAGTTTTTTGCAGTCCTCTGCCCACTATTGGCTGAAGTATTATCACTTTGACGGCCTGCGTATGGACGCTATCAGCAATATTATCTATTGGCAGGGAGATGCCCGCCGTGGGGTCAATGCCAATGCGGTGGCGTTTGTGCGGAACATGAACCAAAAGCTGAAGCAGATGAATCACGGCTGTATGCTGATTGCGGAAGACAGCACCAGTTTCAAAGGCATTACCACCCCTCATGACAAAGGCGGTTTAGGTTTTGACTATAAATGGGATTTGGGCTGGATGCATGACACGCTGGATTTCATGGCACTGCCGCCCGAAAACCGTTCCGAACACTATCATAAGCTGACGTTTTCGATGCTGTATTTCGGTGACGAAAACTATCTTTTGCCGCTGTCGCACGATGAAGTCGTACACGGCAAAGGAACGATTGTGAACAAAATCTATGGCACCGAAGACGAAAAACGCCGTCAGGCAAGGCTTTTATATTTATATATGATGGTACATCCGGGCAAGAAGCTGAACTTCATGGGCAACGAGTTGGCACAGTTCCGTGAATGGGACGAAAAGCGTTCGCTGGATTTTTACCTGTTGGACAATCCCGCCCACAGCGGATTCCATGCCTATATGAAAGCCCTGAACAATCTTTACATAAATTCCCCGGCCTTGTGGGAAAGCGATTATGACACAGTCGGTTTTGAGTGGGCAGACTGTCACCAAGAGGACAAGCTGATTTATGCAGTCACCCGCCGCAGCCGTCAGCAGACCCTTCTGACCCTTTTCAACTTCAGCAACACCGAGCAGACCTATTCTGTTGCCCTGCCCGACAACGCCCAAAAAGCCGACCTCATTTTCTCGGCCGCCGAAGGTTCTGCCCCTTCCTTCTCCATTTCCGACCGCACCCTTCACCTTACCCTTCCTCCTTACTCTGCCTTCGTCTTTTACGTTCGGTGAATAGACAGGTGAACTCCCCCTGTCAGCAAAGCGGACATCCCCCTCGGAGAGAAGGACTTTGTTCATACATCAGACCAAAAATAAACGCCCGTCTATTCGTAAAGAACAGGCGGGTGTTTTTGTTGGGGAATCAAACGGTTTCGGGCTGGGGATAGTCAACGCCGAAAGTATCCACGGTAACGGACTGCATAATCTGAGGTTGAAGCGGGTGGTCGTTATAGTTTGTCATGCACTCGGCGATGGCATCCACCACATTCATACCTTCAATAATCTGGCCGAAAGCGGCATAGGAGCCGTCTAAATGCGGAGCGGCTTTGTGCATAATAAAGAACTGTGAACCGGCGGAATTGGGGTGCATCGCACGAGCCATAGACAAAACGCCGGGGGTATGTTTGAGGTTATTCACGAAACCGTTCTGTGCAAATTCGCCTTTGATATGGTATCCGGGGCCGCCGGTGCCGGTGCCTTCCGGACAGCCGCCCTGAAGCATAAACCCTCTGATAACACGGTGGAAGGTCAGTCCGTTGTAAAAGCCCTTCTGGATCAGGCTGATAAAGTTATTGACCGTGTTCGGTGCGATGTCGGGATAAAGTTCTGCCTTCATTATACTGCCGTCGTTCATAGTGATGGTTACAATAGGATTCTGTGCCATAATAACTTCCTTTCTTATGTGTGTATTGTTTACCCTTATGGGTACCTCGATAACTATTCTACTCCCTTTTGTTTCTTTTTGCAAGTCACTTTTTGGATTGAACGAAAATCAAGAGAATAGTGCATGACAAGGGGAATACTGAAAACTGAAGACTGAAGACTGAAAAATGAATAATGTTGATATAGATCAAGTCAGCGAATTTTGAAAGGGGGAGAAATAATGAATAATGAATAGTGAATAATGAATAATGAATAATATTTAGCTATCCGACCGGCAAGAAAAATTCAGCGATTTTTGAAAGGGGGTTTGGG
>CADCOZ010000167.1 GCA_902803125.1 uncultured Ruminococcus sp. | reverse complement strand
TGTGACGAGTATCGGAGAAAGTGCATTTGAAGGCTGTAAAAGCTTGACTTCTGTTGAGATTCCGGACGGCGTGACAAATATCGGAGAGAGGGCTTTTTGGAACTGCGAAAACCTTACTTCTGTTACGATTCCGGACAGCGTGACAGATATCAGAGAGATGGCTTTTCTGAACTGCAAAAGCCTTACGGCCGTTAGCATTCCCGACAGCGTAACGAATATCGGGAACAGTGTTTTTGGCCGCTGTACAGGTCTTGCTGATGAAAAAGGATTTATTATATTCAGAGGTGTACTGTACAGCTACTGCGGCCATGATAAAAAGGTAATGATTCCTGACGGCTTAACCGCTATTGGAGATTATGCTTTTTATGGCTGTGAAGATCTTATTGCGGTTGCGATTCCAGACAGCGTGACGAGTATCGGAAAGAATGCATTTAGCAGCTGCGAAAATTTAATGACCGTTTTGATTCCGAACAATGTGACAAATATTGGTGAAAATGCGTTTTCCAACTGCCAAAGACTTACTATTGTTGTGATGCTTAACGGCGTAACCAGTATCGGGAATGGTGCTTTTGATTGGTGTGTAAGCCTGACTTCTGTTGTGATACCAAACAGTGTGAAAAGTATCGGAGATAGTGCATTTAGCAGCTGTGAAAACCTTGCTTCTGTTGAGATTCCCAATAGTGTGACAACTATCGGAGCCGGAGCTTTTAGTTGTTGTATGAGCCTGACTTCTCTTACGATTCCCAATAGTGTAACCAGTATTGGAGATGGTGCATTTTTTGAATGTATCAACCTCACTTCTGTTGAAATTTCCAATAGTGTAACCAGTATTGGAGATGGTGCATTTTTTGAATGTACCAACCTCACTTCGCTTAAGATTCCTAATAGTATAACCAGTATTGGAGATAGTGCCTTTGTCTGTCGTTTTGACAATGATCCGCTAAAAGAATTGACAATATCCGGTTATGCCGTGCGTACGGAAGATTGGCCTTGGCTGAGTAAAGATATTGTAAAAATTTGTGAGATGCTCAGAGAGAAAAACTATGCTCTTTCATGCTATGCGCCGGCCAAATATCAGTTGGCCGTGCAGATTTTTCTGAAAGAACATCAGCCCGAAGCAGAAGCCTATCTCAAAGAGAATATCACCGAGGTACTGCCTTATTTTATTGACATCAATGACTATTTTACGGTGAAGAAACTGCTGGCCACAGAATTATTCGTGACAGAGGACAATATTCTGGATTTTATCTTTCACGCTGCTCAGCATACACAGCAAGGCGGCGATTTGCAGATACAGGTACTGCTGATGAACTATAAGAACGAACATTTTCCGGATTGGGATCCGCTGAAGGACCTAAAACTGTGAAAAAGGAGGAAAAACCTATGAATCATCAGGAACAAAACAAACAGCAGGAAAAGATTGAAAAGTTAGCCAGAGAAATCATTGACCTGTGCCGCAGCAGTCTGATTGTGAATCTGCGGTTTATCGACATGGCGGTCAGCCGTCTGACCCTGCTCCCGCAGGGTACCGAACGCACCGCAACAGATGGAGAGCATTATTTTTATAACCCGATTCATATTCTGCGAAGCTACAAAAAAGCCCGTGAACTGCCGATACGCCGCTATCTGCATACGGTTTTTCACTGTATCTATCGGCATATGTTCATTGGCACCCTGAAAGACAACCGTCTGTGGAATCTGGCTTGTGATATAGCCGTGGAGCATTCTATCAACGGTCTTTCGCTGGATGTCGTAACCATCAAAAAGGCAGAAGAACAGGAGAAGGAAATCGAACAATGGGAAGAAGAAGTCCGTTATGTGACCGCCGAAATGCTGTATCGGCATTTTTTGGATCACCCGCCGACGGAAGAAACGCTTCAGCGGCTGGAAAAGCTGTTTTCGCTGGATGACCATAGTATATGGTACTATTCGCCGGAGCAGATAGCGGCGGTTCGAAAAGGCGGCACGAATGCGTCGGAGAAAAAGGATTCTTCCAATGATGGGGATAATGATACAGACAAAATGGACAACAGTGACATAGAGCGGTTCATGAACAGTCGGCGGGAACTGGAATCCATGTGGCAGAATGTATCGGAATATGTACAGACGGCACTCGAAACCATCGAACAGGAACGCGGCCAAAAGGCCGGCAACATGATACAAAACCTGAAGGAGGTCAATCGGGAACGCTATGACTATACCACCTTTTTGAAAAAATTCGCTGTCATGGGCGAAGCGATGAAAATCAACGATGATGAGTTTGATTATGTGTACTATACCTACGGGCTGGAACTGTACCGCAATATGCCGTTGGTGGAGCCGCTGGAGTATAAGGAAGTGAAACGCATTCGGGAGTTTGTGATTGCCATTGATACGTCCGGCTCTGTGGAGGGCGATTTGGTGCAGAAGTTTATCCAAAAGACCTATAATATCCTGAAGAGCAGTGAATCCTTCTTTGCCAAAATCAATCTCCATATTGTGCAGTGCGATGCAAAGATTCAGCAGGATACCAAAATTACCTCGCAGGAGGAGTTTGACGAGTTCATCAAGAACATGAAGCTGTTCGGTTTTGGCGGCACAGATTTCCGTCCGGTTTTTCACTATGTCAATCAGCTGATCGAGCAGAAGGAATTTACCAATCTCAGAGGACTGATCTATTTCACGGACGGATACGGTACGTTCCCCGAAACACAGCCGCCGTATGAAACCGCTTTTGTTTTTATTGATCAGGGTTATGAAAATCCGGAAGTGCCTGTTTGGGCCATTCGATTGGTGTTGGAGAAGGAGGATCTGACCTGAGCGCCTTCAGTGTGCAGGGTACGATATGGGTGCTGTCGGACATCCGTCAGGAAATCAGAAAGGGAAGGATACTATGACACAGGAGCAGACGAAGATACGCAAAAGAATTACGTTTTACGGCTGGGTACAGGGGGTAGGATTCCGTTACCGAGCCGCTCATGCGGCAGAGTATTATGGGGTAACGGGCTGGGTCAAGAATAACTATGACGGGTCGGTGACAATGGAAATACAGGGTACCGAAGAACAGATAGATGCGGTTATTCTGAGCATAGAACGAGGCACCTATGTCCGCATTGAGAACATGACGTGTCAGCTCTTGCCTTTGGACGACAGCGAAACCCGTTTTCGTGTCCGCTGACAGAACCCTTGAACAGTTGACACGGTATATCACGAGCCGTTCGGCAACGATAAAAGACAAACCCTTGAAAGGAAAGATGACCTTATGATCTATATTACAGGCGATACACATGGAGAACTGCGGGCGATTCTGAGCGAAAGACAAAAACCGGACGGCACCTGCTGGACGCATGAGGATAAAGAAATCATCTGCGGCGATTTTGGTTTTGTCATGCGGGCTGACCGTCTGGAGAACGGCTGTTATGCCGATGAATGGAAGCTGAACGAATTGGAAGGCTGTCCGCAGGAAATTTTATTTGTATCGGGCAACCACGAGAACTTTGACCGGTTGTATGCCTATCCGGACGAAGAACGCTACGGCGGTCTGGTGAAGCGTATCCGAAAGAATATTTTTCTGCTGAAGCGGGGCGAGATATACACCATCGAGGGCAAAACCTTTTTCACCTTCGGTGGGGCCTACAGCATTGACAGATCCCTTCGTGTGGAGAGGGTATCATGGTGGCCGCAGGAACTACCCAGTCCGCAGGAATACCGTCATGCCATTGACCGGCTGGAAAAGTATCATAAATGTGTGGATTATATCCTTACGCATAATGCCCCCGACCGAGTGGTGATGCAGATTATCCCGCAGGCCGACCGGCACGATGCGGAATTGACCGGTTTTTTGGATTGGGTCATGACCGAAGTTACTTTTCAACAATGGTTCTTTGGACACTGGCACATTGACAAAAGCTTTTATGACGGGAAAATGGTGGCCTGCTATGAACAAGTTCACCGGCTTGCCGCAGAAATCCATTTTCCTTGTTAGACAGTACTGAACGACTTTTCATAATTTGGGGCAGGTCAAGTCAGCGAATTTTGAAAGGGTGTTTGGGGGAAAACATTAAGTCCTGCGGGG
>CADCOZ010000166.1 GCA_902803125.1 uncultured Ruminococcus sp. | reverse complement strand
CAGTGGAGACCTCTGCCGCAGGCAGAAGCGACCGGACCGAGCCGACAGGCGAGACCCCCCAAGCCCCCTCCCTAAATTCGCTGACTTGACCTATATCAACATGATTATTTATTCGTTATTCTTTATTATTTATTTCTCCCCTTTCAAAATTCGCTGAGTTTTTGGATCAAAATGTTATTCACTATTCTCTATTCGTTATCCTTTGCCGCTCCTCCCGAAATTTGCTGACTTAGAATCTGCCGCAGACAGAAGCACCGAACCGCGCCGACAGGCGAGCCTCCCAAGCCCGCTATTGCCCCCTCTAATCCCCCTTGTCCCCAAAAGACAGCTGTGCTTTTTGCTGTGTTCTCCCTTGCAAGATAGGCACAAATCGTATATAATGTAGAAAAAGCAAAAAGCAGGAAGGGAACGATAACCATGTCATTCACAAAACGAAGCTATCCCGCCATCACGATCACCAAAAAAGCCGAAGCCGCATTAGTGGGCGGGCATCCGTGGGTATTTGAAGGCGAACTCACGCACATCGACGGCGACATAGCGGACGGTGCTTTGACCGATGTCCTGTCGCATAAGGGCAGCTATCTTGGCACGGGCTTTTACAACAGCCACAGCAAAATCAAAATCCGGCTCATCAGCCGCAACATCAACGATCAATTTGACGAGGCGTTTTTTGAACGCCGCCTGCGGTATGCGTGGGAGTACCGCAAAACCGTGATGGGCGGTGACCTGAACGGCTGTCGGGTGATTTTCGGAGAAGCCGATACCTTTCCGGGGCTGACCGTGGATAAATTCAACGACATTCTGGTCACGCAGACACTTTCACTGGGCATTGAACAGCGAAAAGACATCTTGTTTCCGCTGTTGTACCGGATACTGAACGAGGACGGTCAGGGGATTCGAGCCATTTATGAACGCAACGATGTGGCGATTCGTGAGCTGGAAGGCCTGACACAGGGCAAGGGCTTTTATCCGCTTTCCGGTGTGCCGACCCCAACCGAAACCCATACCGTCATCACCGAAAACGGTATCCGTTATCATGTGGACTTTGAGAACGGACAGAAAACCGGCTTTTTTCTTGACCAGAAATATAACCGTGCGGCGGTGGCACGGTTAGCCAAAGGGCGGCGGGTGCTGGACTGCTTCACCCATACCGGTTCGTTTGCCCTGAACGCTGTGCAGGGCGGTGCGGCACACGTTTGTGCCGTGGATGTTTCGGAGGAAGCCGTTCAGATGGCAAGGAATAATGCCGCCCTCAACGGCTTTGAAGGCAAAATGTCGTTTCGCTGTGCAGATGTATTCGACCTGTTGCCGTCGCTGTCCCGCAGTGAGGGCTTCGACTTCATTATCCTTGACCCGCCGGCCTTCACCAAATCGAGAGCGACCGTCAAAAATGCCGCCAGAGGCTATAAAGAAATCAATTATCGAGCGATGAAGCTGCTGCCAAGGGGCGGTTATTTGGCGACCTGTTCGTGTTCGCACTTCATGCGGGACGACTTATTCTGTGATATGCTCAAACACGCGGCACAGGATGCACAAGTATCCCTGCGGCAGATAGAAGCCCGTCAGCAGTCCCCCGACCACCCGATTCTTTGGAACGTCCCCGAAACCGACTACCTGAAGTTTTATCTCTTCCAAGTTGTCTGAAATAGTGGTTAGTGGGTAGTGCATGACAGCCAAAACCCAGCGAATTTCGGGAGAGAGCCGAAATAATGAATACTGAAAACGGAAGACTGAAAAATGAATCATGTTTGAAGGAGCAAAAGTCAGCGGTTTTAGGAAGGGGGTTTGGGGGATAACCCTTTTTCCGCTGGAAAAGGGTTTCCCCCAAGAGGCTGCCCTGAAGGAAAGAGGTTTCGTGTTCTTCGCTAAAAAAACTTTACTTTTGCGTTTTTTTATGGTAAAATAACAGATAGAAAATCAAGAGTTCGACAGGGAAACAGATGTCATGGAAGCGGCCAAGTACCGCCAAGGAGGGAGAGTCACCATGCCGGATATGCCGATTTTTGCGTTTATTCTGTTAGGGGTATTGATGTTTGTGTTTGCGGGAATTTCCTTTTTCTTCTTCCTCTATGACCATCGTGACAGATATTATCGCTATGAAGACGATGAAGTGATGACCGGAACGGACTTTTTCTGTGAGTTCCGGCGATACGGCGGTTCGGATAACGAGGAAACCTCCCTGAAAATGGTGTATGAAGGCGGCGAAACCGCCAAACTGTATTACCGCTATACAGACCCGCACAGCACCCGCACCAAAAAGAAAATCTATGCCCTGCCCAAAAGAACCGTAGAACAGCTGAAAACTGTTTATCGGGAACATTGTGTGCCGGTGCTGGCCGACTGTCCCGCACGGGAAGAAATCGCCCCTGAGTCCCCCACCGTCATGGTACGCTTTGCGGCGGCCGAAGATAAAGAGAACTATGCCGTGAGCAGTGATCAGGAACTGCCCGATAAAAACAAAAGCCTGTTTTCGGAGGTCGAAGCCCTGCTCACTTCCTATCTGCCCCACTATCGCAGTCAGACCGTACAGCAAAATTAAAACAGAGGGAACCTTCCGCTATACCATGATGAAATACAACCAATAAAAAGGAGATGCTGAATGATGGGTATTTTTGATGATCTGAGAAATGCTGTCAATCCGCCCGCACCCAATCCGACACAGGGCAGTAACCGTTCGGTGAATATTGTCTTTCCGAACCTGCCCGATACGCTTGAACAGTTCAAAGCCCTGCCGCAGGCGGCTCTGTCCACCCCGTTCGATACCGCCGCCATGACCGTTCTGGCGTTTTGTTTCTATCCGCAGGATAAAGAAACCTGTCTGGCGATGGTGGACTATCTGAAGGGACCCAATCCCCTGAGTCCTTACGACAAGTCCTTTATTGCCGACCGTTTCCGTGACAGCGACTATGTACCCCGTTCCTATTTTAACGGAGCCACCCCGCAGAATAATTATCTGCCGTCACAGCCGTATACGGTGACCGTTTCGGAGAATCCCTATTCCTATCAGAACCAAGGCTATGCCAAGCTGTTTATCCGTTCCGGCGGGGCCGACAGTCCCAGAGAGGTTCTTCTGCGGAAAGCCAAAGACGGCAAGTGGTATCTCTGGGAACAGTATATTCTGGTGGGGATTCGTCCGCCGGAAAGCAGTAATCCGTGGGCATAAGTGAGGGATACAGCGATGACAGATATCATTGGCCGATGGAAAATCAAGGAAGCCCTGCGTTTCAACGACCAATTTGAACGCATTTGGATCAGCCGAGAAAGCATTTTGAACGATGCGGAACTGCACGAAGACGAAAAGCAGTTTATTAAGATGGAAATCATTTTTACCGCAGATGGCTTGTTAAAAGTCGTCATGCCCCTGCCCGCCGATGTACCGCCGGAAGAGGTGAAAGCCGCTGTGCAGGCGGGAGAGCTTCGCCTTTATGATGACAGCACCATGCTGTTGGAGGAACACCCGTGGCAGATACAAGACGGCCGCCTGCTGTATGATACCGGCCGACCGGCGGCCACAGCAGGAGAAACCCCTTCCTCTTGGGAAGAAATCTCCATCGAAAACGGAATGCTGCACTTCCGTTCCTTCCATTTAACCAAAACCTCCTAACTCCCCCCGTTGGGGGAAACCTTTTTCTGGCGAAAAAAATGTTTCCCCCACTCCCCTTCTAAAATTCGCTGATTTTTGGCTCCTCACACATTATTCTTTCTTCTTTATTCTTTAATTCTGCCCTCCAACATTCCTTGGTGTGGAGAAGGATTTCAAACAGGCTCTAAGAACACACCTGCCCCCTGCTCACACATTATTCACTATTTCTGAAGGAGCGGTGATTATGACTGACTGCACAAAAAAGAAGGGAATACCTGTCGATTGTGAAGGCTCTTTGACTTCTTCTGTACAAAAAGCAACGGAACCCAAGCCAAAAACAGCTATCAGCGGCGGGGCGGCTTATTCGCTGGCGTATGTCAGAAGCCATGAAAACAACCTCATGGAAAATAGAGCCGGCGGCCGTACTTCTTATTATGATGCGGTACTGCACCAATGGCGTATGCGGATTCGTTTGGATGAACAGGGTGTCTGGTTTCTGTCCGTCTTTATCAGGGAGGACGGCTGTTTCCAAAAGTATTCTCTGGATAAAGAACTGGCCGCCGATTCCCACTATGAATTTACCGATGAAGCCGCTGTCCGTCAACAGCTGTATGCATCAGGCGATGAAAACCGTTACTTGGCCGAGGTGCTGATGCGCTATCTCCACGAAAACAGCGGCGATAAACTGCTGCGTGTGATTTATCCGTATATCACCGCTCAGTTTCATTTTGATTAAACATCAACAGAAAGGAGCCAACGCCATGTCTGACAGCTATGATTTATCACGCTTCACCACAGCACACCAAAGAGATTATGAAACCGCCCTGCATGAAATCCGGCAAGGCAGAAAAAAAAGCCACTGGATATGGTACATCTTCCCGCAGGTGCGTGGGCTTGGCAAGAGCTCCACATCCCAATACTATGCGATACAAAGCCTCGAAGAAGCACGGGCTTTTTTGAACGACCCTGTCTTAGGCGGTCACTTAACAGAAATCAGTGCCGCCCTGCTGACACTGCCCACCAATAACGCCTCTGACATCTTCGGCTGGCCGGATAATCTGAAACTGCGCTCCTGCATGACCCTGTTTTCCCTGGTATCGGCACCCGACAGTGTCTTTCATCAGGTACTGGACAAATTTTTTGGCGGGCAGCACGATGGCAGAACCCTACAGATTTTGCATATCCGTTCGTAATCTTTCGTTCATTTTGTCAGTCATGCTCCCCTCAGACTATCCATACAAATGTGTCCCGCAAAAAAACTTTGGGAATTTTGAAAAAACGCTTGCAATTTATCTGATGATATGTTATAATTCACCTGTTATCTATGAAGAAACGAAAGAGGTGAGGTATCATGAAGGAGAACATCCATCCGAAGTACCAGCAGACAACCATCACTTGTGCTTGCGGTAATGTTATTGAAACAGGTTCTACTAAGAGCAATATCCGCGTTGAAATCTGCTCAAAGTGTCACCCGTTCTTCACAGGCAGACAGAAGCTCGTAGATACGGGCGGTCGTGTCGATAAGTTCAAAAAACGTTACGGTATGGGTAAGTAAGCATCGGATTCACTCCGATTGGGACGGCACAGCTTTGTGTCGTCCCTTTTTTCCCTGTCTTGAAATCCCCGACAGAACGCCGGTCTGAATGCCTGACCGAGTCCCCCACCAAAAAAGGAGATGACCGCATGGACAGCTACCAAACCATCGTCCAAGAAGCCGCTGACGAGTTTATCGAACAGCGTTCCCGCTTCATCGGCTATGCTAAACCCGTTGTCACGGAACAGGAAGCCCTTGACTTCATCAACGAGAAACGTCAAAAGCACTGGGATGCCACCCATAATGTCTATGCCTATGTCCTGCGGGAAGGTCAGCTGAAACGCTACAGCGATGACGGCGAACCGCACGGTACCGCCGGTGTGCCGACACTGGAAGTCCTGCTGAAATCGAATGTAACCGATGTGGTGGTGGTTGTGACACGCTATTTCGGCGGGATTCTGCTGGGAGCCGGCGGATTGGTGCGAGCCTATACCAAAGGAGCCAAAATTGCTTTAGCGGCCGGCGGCATTATCACGATGGAACGCTGTGCAGTGGCACATCTCTGCTGTGATTACGGGCAGTACGGCAAAATTGCCGGCCTGATACCCGCCCACGGCGGTGTCATTGACGACACTATCTTTCATACCGGCGTAGAAATCACTTATCATATGCCGGAAGCCTCTGCCGCCGCTTTCCAAAAACAATTGTCCGATGCCACCGGCGGCCGTGTTGCGGCTGACCTCTTGGACAGCCGATTCTTCCCCCAAAAATAACAAGGCGGAAAGGCTTGCTTCAGGCGGTATCAGACACTTTCCCCCATCTTTTACGGAGTTCACCGGACATCAACAGCTCGATGAACTGCCTGCGGTGTTCCTCTACCGCTATAATCGAGAAAATTCGACCTCAAAAGGTCGAATTGTGGAAAATCTCTGCAAAAGTTTCTTTCCACGGAGTCGGGTGTTTCTTTTCGATTCCATCGGCAAATATTTATTTTCTGAACCAAAATATTTGTCAGATAAAGAAGGTATTCGCTGCGTTTTTGCGTATAATATAGTAAAGGCAATAAATTGTGTCGGTGCAAGACTTTTTCCGGCACATCTTTTTACCCCGTGCATTTGGTTTCATCAGCAAATATTTATTTTCTGAACTAAAATATTTGTCAGATAAAGAAGGTATTGAACAAAAAGCGGCGTATAGATATGATACAGCACTGTATGGGAGGTGTTTTTCATGTTGATTCGTGAACAGCTGGAAGCCATAGAACAGCAAATCCTGTCGCCTTATGCGTGCCTGTCCAAAGCCTCAAAAGGGCGTTTGCGGCCGGAGGAGGCTTGTCCCATCCGCACGGATTTTCAGCGTGACCGTGACAGAATCATCCACTGCAAAGCGTTTCGGCGGCTGAAGCATAAAACGCAGGTTTTTTTATCACCGGAGGGCGACCACTACCGCACCCGCCTGACCCATACCTTAGAGGTGGCACAGATTGCCCGCACGATAGCCAGAGCCTTGCGGCTGAATGAGGATTTAACCGAAGCGATTTCGCTGGCCCATGATTTAGGTCACACACCGTTTGGTCATGCGGGTGAGCGAGCCTTAAACGAACTGATGCCAAACGGCTTTCACCACTATGAACAAAGCCTGCGGGTGGTGGATATTTTAGCCAAAGACGGCAAGGGGCTGAACCTGACCCATGAAACCCGCAACGGCATTTTATGCCACACGACAGGTCGGGAAGCCGATACGATGGAAGGGCGCATTGTTCGCATGGCAGACCGCATCGCCTATATGAACCATGACATAGACGATGCCATTCGAGCCAATGTCATGGCCGCAGAGGATATCCCGCAGGAAATCACGGCGGTACTCGGTACGACAACGACCTCCCGCATCAATACAATGGTCACGTCCGTCATCACGAACACTACCGGCAATACGCTGAAGATGTCGCCGGCGGTACAAAGTGTGTATGAACAGCTGCACCGCTTCATGTATGAGAGCGTTTACTGCAACGCTTACGCCAAGAGTGAAGAAAAGAAAGTGCCTGACCTGATATATCTTTTGTTTACCTATTTCATCAAGCACCTTGAACTGTTGCCGCCGGAACTGCATACGATAGCCCATCAAGAAGGAGCCGAACGAGCTGTTTGTGACTACATTTCCGGCATGACAGACCACTACGCCACCGAAAAATTCAAGGAACTTTTCATCCCCGTGTCGTGGAAACTGTAAATAATGCATAATGCATAATGTGTGAGAAGCCAAAAGTCAGCGAATTTTGGAAAGGGGTTTGGGGGGTCTCGCCTGTCGGCTCGGTCCGGTCGCTTTGGCCTTGCGGCCAAGGTGTCCACT
>CADCOZ010000165.1 GCA_902803125.1 uncultured Ruminococcus sp. | reverse complement strand
TGCCCCTGGACCCCGTTGGGGGAAACCTTTTTCTAGCGAAAAAAAGGTTTCCCCCAAACCCCCTTCCAAAATTCGCTGTGTTTGACCTGCACGGTCGGATATCTAAAACATTATTCATTATTCACTTTCTCCTCTCCCTAAAACCGCTGTGCGTTTGTTGGGAAGCTATATTTGGCGAAAAATCTAAGGTATCATCAATCAGTTTCCGAGAAAGTGACGGTACAGATTATACTATTTGTAAAACAGTTAACAGGCAGTAATACAAAAAGACCTCTGACCCGTGAGAGGTCAAAAGGGCAGGACGTGCGTCCTGCCTTCTTTTTTTAAAATGATTGCACAAAATAAACGGTGAAATGCTGTACAATAGACTGAATTTTCAAAAAAAATATACTTTGTGTATTTTGACAGCAGAATAAATAAACGGATAATTATAATTCCTTTTTGGAATATTATTTATAGGGGAATGTGTGATTCGAAAATAAAAAGTTAAATTTCGGGGAAAATCATTCGTCATAATGTACAAAAAGAAAATGGTAAAACAGACTAAAAATAACAGAAAATAATGTGCAATAAAGACAAAATAAAAGGATTGTACATTCTTAATTAACAAAATTATTAGTTAATATTTATTTATCATGATAAAAATGACAATATCCCGTTGAAATTATGACGCTCCTGTGGTATCATGATAACAGCGGCAGAGTGTGCCGAGTCGTTTGTGCTGTCCTACAGCAGCCCAAGACACGGCTCTGATGCCTTCCGGCACACGGATATGTGTGCGAAAAAATTTATAGAAAGAGGGTCATTATTATGGCAAGCAAATCTAAAAGAATCGTTGCTCTGGTTCTGACAGCAATGATGGCGACAGCGGCTTTGGCCGGCTGTAACGGCGGCGGCGATGAAGAAGAGGATGTAACTCCTATTGCTACTTCTTCCTCTGCGCCTACAGCAGAAAAGGTTGATTTGACCAATCCCGAAACCATCCAGTTCATTAAGGACACCATGGCAGAAGAGGCCGCCAAGCACAGCAACAAGATCGAACTGAAAATGTGGTGCTCCGGTGACGACAGAACATTTGAAAAGACATTGATCGAAGAGTTCCAGACAACATTCAAAGACGACAGATTCACCATCGAAATCAAGCAGGTTGCAAAGGGTGAAAACGATGCCGGCGGTGCTGTGATCGAGTCCCCGAAGAAGGCCGCTGACGTATTCAGCTTTGCAGACGACCAGCTGGCTCCCATGCTGAAGGCCGGTGCTATTGCTGAAGTAGCTCCCTACTATGCTACCAATGTTAAGGAAGAGAACAGTGCGGATTCCATCACCGTCAGCTCCTCCAACGGCAAGATCTATGCGTTCCCGAAGTCCTCTGATAACGGTTACTTCATGTACTACGACAAGAGAATCTTCAGCGAAGAAGACGTTGGCAGCTTCGACACCATGATTCAGAAGGCTGCTGCGGCCGGCAAGGATGTATTCTATAACTTTGGCGATGCTTGGTATGAAACAGGCTTCTTCTTCACAGCCGGCTGTACGATTTCGTATGAAAACGGCAAGCAGACCGCTACCTTCGGTACACCTGAAGGCTACAGTGCCGCATTGGCTATGTGCCATATCGCTGAGAATGAAGGCAAAGGCTTCTCCGGTTCTGCCGGACAGATCGGCAACAACGCTTTCGTAGAGCAGGGCTTCAGAGAGAATAAACTGGCGGCCGCCGTTATCGGTACCTGGATGGGTCCGGCTATCAAGAAGGCTATCGGCGAAGAAAACGTTGGCGCAGCCAAGCTCCCGACCGTTCTGATGGATGGCGAACAGAAGCAGCTGCATTCCTTCGGCGGCTATAAGCTCATCGGTGTTAACATCTTCTCTGAGTTCCCGTTCAGTGCGCAGACCTTCGCTTACTTCATCGGCAGCGAACAGGGCCAGCTCAAGAGATATGAAAATAGAGGTCTGATCCCGACCAACATTAAGGCCGGCGAGAACGATAAGATCAAGAATGACCCCGCTTTCAAGGCGATTGAAGACCAGAGAGCGTTCTCTCATCCGCAGGGTGCCAGCGTTGGTGCTCCGTACTGGGGTTCCGGTGTAGACTCTATCGGCAGCAGCATCGTTACCGCAAAGGGCAAGATGTCTGAGTCTGACCTCAAGACAAAGCTGCAGAGTGTTCAGGACAACATGAACGTCTGATCCTTTGGATGAAAGATAAAACGGTTCTCCGTTAAGTCGCTTGTCACACATAAACGGTCGGGAATGCTCCGATCGTTTATGTGTCTTTATGAAAAGAATCAAAAGTAGACAAAAAGGAGTTGTAATGGATGGATTATCTTGACTATGTCCAGATGACCAAAGGACAGCGCTTTATCTACAAGTTGAAATCTTTCTTTACGGGTATTCCGAAAGCAATCGTGAAGTTCTTCAAGGCGATCGGTTACTTTATCAAGAAGTTTTTCATTGGTATCGGCACATTTTTCAAGAACTACGGTTCTCGTTTTGCCAAAGGTGATGCCGGTACAAAGCTGTCTTATGTGGTTATGGGTGCCGGAAGTATGCTGCATGGTCAGATTATAAAGGGTCTGATATTGCTGGCCACAGAAGTGGGATACATATTCTTTATGATCTCTTTCGGTGCCAAATATATTTCCAAAATTTATACCGGCAAATTGGTTCTGCTCGACTCACTGCCGGCCACCGGCACCGGTTTGCCGGCGGGACAGGACTATTACAAAGTAGGTACCGGTGCGGTTGGCCGCGTGGTGGCAAAAGTACAAGCCACACTGACCGGTTCACAAATCGTTAACAAGAAGACCATGGATAACTCCAATGAAATCCTGCTCTTCTTCGGTTTGACCCTGATTGTGACGATTGTCTTTTTCGTCATTTATATCGCTAACACCAAAACCGCCTACAACACACAGCTGCTCCGTGCAGCCGGCAAGAAGCCCCCGACATTTGTAGAAGAAGTGAAAACCTTCCTTGACGACAGATTCCACATTACTCTTCTTACTCTGCCGATTATGCTTCTCGTTATCTTTAATATCCTGCCTATCTTCTTCACCATTTTGATGGCCTTTACCAACTATGATGATGAGCATCTGCCACCCATGAAACTCTATCAATGGGTTGGTCTGCAAAACTTTGCGGATGTATTCTATGCGGACGCTAAAAAGTCACAAACCTTCGGCCTGATCTTGATTTGGACACTGATTTGGGCCTTCTTTGCCACTTTCTCCAACTTCATTCTCGGTATTATCGTTGCTTTGATGATCAACAAGAAGGGCATTAAGTTCAAGGGCTTCTGGAGAACCATGTTCGTATTGACAGCGGCTATCCCCCAGTTCATTACCCTCCTTGTTATGAGATTGTTGCTCGACGATAAGAGCGGTGCTATCAACCAGGCTCTCGGCACACAGTTCCCATTCCTCACCGACTGGGCAAGAGTAACGATTATTGTCGTTAATATCTGGGTTGGTGTTCCGTACACCATGCTGATTTCCTCCGGCTTGTTGATGAACATTCCTGAGGATCTCTATGAGAGTGCTCGTATCGACGGTGCTAACGCTGTTCAGCAGTTCACCAAGATTACCTTCCCGTATATCTTCTTCGTATTGACTCCTTACTTGATTACCAGCTTCGTTGGCAATATCAACAACTTCAATGTTATCTTCTTCCTCACACAGGGCGGTCCGAAAAAGCCGGAGATTTATGCAAACGGTGCCGGTGAAACCGACCTGTTGGTAACATGGTTGTATAAGCTGACCAAAGACCAGAATGACTTCCGTCTGGCGGCTGTAATCGGTATCCTTGTATTTATTATTTGTGCTATCGGTTCTCTGATTACATTTAATATGTCCAAGGCATCAAAGAATGAGGAGGAATTCTCATGACGACTACAAAAGAAACAACGATGAAAACCGGTTATGCGGCCAAAAGAAGAGCCACCAACATTATTGTGTATGTGATTCTTTCTATTATGGTTATCATCTGGATTTTCCCGATTGTATGGCTGGTACTTCAGTCCTTCAATACACTGGATAGTGTATCGACCAAAATGTTCCCGGAGGGCTTTACGCTGGCGCACTATCAGACACTGTTCACGGATCCGAACGTTCCGTATGGCCGCTGGATGCTGAACACTTTTTTGGTAGCACTGTTCTCCTGCATTATTTCTACGCTGTTCGTACTCATGGTGTCCTATGCGTTGTCCCGTCTGCGTTTCAAGAGTCGTAAAAGACTCCTGAACATGGGTCTGATTCTGGGTATGTTCCCCGGCTTCATGTCCATGGCGGCTACCTACAGCATCATGGAAGTTTTCCATCTGGAAGGTCAGCTCGTGGCACTGATTATTGTTTATTCTTCCGGTGCCGGTCTGGGCTATCAGGTGGCGAAGGGCTTCTTCGATACGATTCCCCGTGCTTTGGACGAGGCCGCTCGTATTGACGGTGCCACCAGCAACAGAATTTTCTGGGTGATTATTCTGCCGCTTTCCAAACAGATTATCGTTTATACAGCACTGACTACCTTCTTGGGTCCCTGGGCGGATTACATCTTCGTCAGCTACTTCATGAAGGACAATGAAGAAAACTATACGATTGCTCTTGGTCTTTACAAACTGCTTGACAATGATCATATCAGCAGATACTTTACAACATTCTGTGCCGGTGCAGTTTTGATTGCTATTCCGATTACCATTCTCTTCATTTTCATGCAGAGATACTATGTATCCGGTGTAACAGGCGGTGCCGTAAAGGGTTAATGGCAACATCAAAGCAGGGACGCTTCGGCTTCCCTGCTTTATTCTTTCAGCAAATGGGAGGGCTTTGCCCTCCCAACCTCCCAGCAGGGGCTTTGCCCCTGCACCCCACCAGGGGCTCTGCCCC
>CADCOZ010000164.1 GCA_902803125.1 uncultured Ruminococcus sp. | reverse complement strand
GACTTTGTCACCGCTGACAGGCTTTCCATGGCTGTCTAACAGCGTAATGTTATAGGATTGATACCTCTTGCCGCTTTCGATGGCAATGCCCACCGGTACGCTGCATTCGGATACAATCATTGTATACTCTGTCGTATCGCCGGCCGGTGCCTTCACTGTAACAAGCGGTACACCCGTGTGACCGTCAGCATCACTGTAATATACAAGCGTTTCACGATTCTTGATGTACGTTGACTGACTCCAGCCCTCTGCATAAATGGCACCGCTGTCATAATCTGAACCAAAGGCATCCGTTTCTTCACTATACTGCGTAGCACCCAGCTTAAAGTCCAGTTTCAGGTCGGGACGGCCATTGGCCGCTGTATCATCATACATCGCCGCCATCCCTGCATCGCTCGGCATCGTAACCACCAAGGCAATAATGTCTGTGGTGCTGTCTACATCCGTTTTCATTATATGCTCCGTGGTATAGGGAAACCGAATGCTCTGCCGACCGACAGTCGTTTCGCCGCCGATCATCTTCAGGGCGTTTTCACGGGTAAAAGCGGCGGCGGTATTCGCCAGTACCTCACTTTTTTTGATACCGGTCGTTTCTGTCAGAAGAACAAAGTCAAACGTCAGATAATCCGAAAGCATAAAGGAATCGCCCAGCACATTGATACCGGCTGTTTCCGCATTTTTCAGCAGAGCCAGCTGATACTTCAACGCCAAACTGCCCTTATTTTCCACTTTGAAAAAGGTCACCGACACAGAACCGGGCTGATAGAGAGCCTCCTTAAAAATCTCGGCATTATCGGCGGCCTCTGTCCAAGCCGTATCGGTTTCTGTCGGCTCACTGTCCTTCAGCACGAATGTTTTATACGTCAGCCCCACCTTCAAAGTACCCGCCTGAATACGGTTGCCATTGGAAGAAACACTGCTGGTGAACCATGCATAAGTCGAGCCAATCAGCAGGGAACTGCACAGCAGCATACAAATGAAACTCCAAAGCAGAGGAATCTTCTTTTTGTTTCTAATCTTTATGAGATTGTTGAACATCATTCATTCCTCCTAACAGAAGATTTCATTCAGCCGCCGTCAACCGTGCTGTCGGCGTTATGAGCCGCATTGGTTAATGAACAGGCACATAAAGCGGGTCAATCACATATCCTTCTCCGATAATCGGTTTATACGCACAGCTGCCCCAACAGGACTGGATACGGATTTCTGCCGGTTCACTGCCGGTTTTCACCTTAAAATGAATGTCTGTCCGGTTCACCGTTTGACCCTCTTCTTGCAGGCCTGTGCCAAACTGCTGGGTATAGTAGCATTTTTGTACATCATCGCCAACCGAAATCTTACAATAGCCGGTATCGGCCAGCGTATTGGTACCGGTCGGCAAAGACAGCGTAAACTCACATTCCGTGTTGGCCGGCACCGTATACACGCTGTTGTACTTGGTAGAACCGGTTTTGGGGGTAACATTGGCCGCATCAACCGCAATCTGGGTATAGAAGGTAGAGGCGGCCACCGCATTGGAAGCGGTATCCACCGAAGCCGTGAAGAAAGCGATAGATGTCACACTCATGCCCAACAGGCTGATAATAATGATGATCACCGCTGACACAATGCGAATCAGCATTTTTTGATCGGAAATTTTTTCGCCTTCACCGATTTTGAAGTATTTCTCATACAACGCTTTCATGCGGCACCTCCTTTCCCCTGTACGGAAATCAATTTTCTCAATTTGGGGTACATCAACTTTTCAAACAGCCTTTTGACAGGTCAAACACAGCGAATTTTGGAAAGGGGTTTGGGACCAAGTCCCAACATTCCGGTCTGTCCTCTTGCTGTCAATCATGTATCTGCTCGGCTGTAAATACCAGTCCCAGTTCTACCGTTGGGACAGTTTCCAACCGATAGTTGGCTTCGTTGCCGACCTCTTCCGGCATCCGCAGAATCAACGCCGCATATTTCACCGCACCGGCCGCCAACAGCATGGTATCGGAGGAATAATCATTCAGCAAATCATCGGCCTGCGACACGGCCACAGTTCTTTGGTCAGGCTTTCCCACCAACGCATCCAGTGCTTCTTCGGTGTCGGCAAAGACCAGCCCGAAACGGATATAATCCTGTAATCTGAACGGTTCGCCATAGACATTGGTGCCTTCCTGATAAGCGGTCACCTGAACCGCTGCCTTAAAGTCAAAATCCTGCGTACCTTTATTTTCCACTTTAAGATATTGTACCTTCACAAAGCCAGGTTCATACAAATCCTCATCATTCAGCACCTTTGTATTCTGTTCAATACGCTGATAGGTGCCGTCCTCCTGCTGATAAGATACCACCAGCTTGAATTCACCCATATGAAAAATATTATGAAGGGTCGTTGAGGTGTCGGAGAACCAAGCCACCGACGTACTGGTTCCCAACATCGCCCAAAGCATCATCAAAATCAGACTCAAGGATAAAGCAATCCTCTTGAACGGTTTTTTTACTTTTGTCATGCTTTACCCTCCCTTGCTCATGTTTCATTCTTCCGTTTTCCGGTCATCAGCACTACTATCAGAATCACTGCCAAGGCACTGCCGGCAATCACCAGCAGAACAGGCCATGTTTCGCTTTCGCCGGTTTTCGGCGGCGGGGTCGGGTCAGAAGGTTCTTTGTCGAACTCTTCCACCTTAAACGTCCAGTCCACCGTTCCCAACTTGTCCATATACCGGTTATCCAAATCCGTTGGCACCGCCAGTGCCAAAGTCAAATCCACTTCACCGCCGGAATAAAGCGTTCCCAGCAGTATCCAGCCGTCATTGTCCGCTGTCAAAGCACCGGACGGGCTGAACATATACGCCTGTCCATTCTCGTTGCCTACCGTTAAGGATAGGGACAGCTTCGAGAGAAAGTCCTGCGAAGCCGCATCGGCATATTCCGAACGCAGCCAGATGTTCGTTTTAACATTCCTTGCCGCATCGTTTCTGACGGTAATCTTTTGGGTGCGGGTATCGCCGGGCATCACGCCCTTCAGGTCAGGGAACAAGTCTGTCGGGGAATAACTGCTGCCGGGGGCAAAGATAAACGCCCGTGCATTCCCGTCATAGGTAACATGACCATCCACCGCCCCAACGGACACCACACCCGTCAACAGGGTCATCAGCATGGTCAAAAGAACCATCCATTTTTTCATGCCGCATCCCCCTTATTCTTCCGGCCAGCCGGCCAAAGAGGCGAAATCCTCCCCGCTGACAGGATTATTTTCACTCTGAACCGCCTGTGCGTCTACCGTCAAAGTCAGGGTCTTGCCGATATAGGTCTTATCCACCTTAGCCCCAACAATTTCCACATGAGAAAAGACCTCTGCGGTGGTATCGCCGGGTTCCACAATCCGCTGATAGTAATACCAATCACCGACTTTTTTCCAATCCTGCTCGTTAATATTGAGCTTGAAGCAGTCCTCTGCGCTCAGGGTTTCGGCATTCACGCCAAAAACCACCCGCACACGCAGATAGAACGGATGTTCACAGATATTTTCAATACTGACTCGCTTGCTGACCACATCGCCGGGCATGATATAAATACCCTCAGCGGGGAAGTCAGTGCCTTGGTCGGTTTTTTCATGGATCATCATTTTCAGATTGCCGGAGGTAACCACATTGGAGGCCTTGCCGATGGTAGAGTAGTACGCCAGTGTTTCCTGCATGAACAGGGAAAGAACAATGGCAATCAGGGAAATAACGGTCAAGCGTATTTTAATCTTTCTCAACGTGACTCCTCCTTTCTTTTGGGTCGTCAAAAGGCACAAGCGGGGCTTATGCCCTTTGATGACCCCACACCACAAGGTGTGGGAATCTTTTGGGACATTTTTTCGCCTATTCCAAGCGACCCGCACCGGTTGGGTGCGGGTGCTGTGGGAAATTTTTTTTACACCGTACCGATGTTATTACGGATTAGCCACAAAATATGTAGCATCATTAGTTACATCTGTACCATCAACTGTCCATGTCACACCTGTGCG
>CADCOZ010000163.1 GCA_902803125.1 uncultured Ruminococcus sp. | reverse complement strand
CGGTACCATGTCTTGCCGTCCGCATTGGCATCTGCCGCACTCAATTCTGTCATGCGGTAGGCCGTATAGCTGTTGGTGCCGCTGATAGCATCGCCGTTGACATCATAGAAGGTGATGGTTGTATTATCTGCACGGTCGGCGGTATCTTTGATGAACAGATAATCCGGTGTACCGTTGTGGGTACGGACGGTATAATCCGTATCGCTGACTTGCGAACCGCCGCCGCTGGCTATCTTTTGTTCCGTAATTTTCGGTGCGACCTGCGTGAGTGTCTGCTTACCGCCCTTAAGGGTAATGGCGAAAATCTGGCAATCCTTGGTATAGCCGTTTTCCGTCTTGGACGCATCATATTTCAGAATGTCGTACTTCTCGGTGTACAGGTTGCGGTTATAGGTACTGTTGCCGTTATCGAGGGCAAACTTGACCGCACCGGACGGTACCGGCACTTTGTAATAGTCGCCCACCGCATTGGGGTCGGTGGTTTGTATGCCGTCATTATTGACAGAACCGAGTGTCAGCGATCCGGCATACTGCATCACATAGCCGTTGCCGCCCTGATAAACACGGTTACCGTTGGCATCATAGAACTTGATGTGAATGTCGTCCCACTTATTGTCGCTCCGATTGACGATATAGATATAGTCATTCGAGCCTTGATTACGGAACGGATAGGTCACGGTATCGCCGGGGGTGGCGGTTTGTGTCCATTGACCGGAGGTCGTGTAGCCGTTGCCGCCAACAGCATCTTTCATGCCGGTTTCGTGACCGCCGCCTCCTCCTGTATTGACCTGTGTGCCGCTGCCTACCAAACCGTCATTGAAGATGACCTTCTGATAGTTGGTATCATCACCGAGCGGCCGTCTGAATTTATAGATGGTGTCGCCGTTTTTGTCGGTGTAGGTACTGTTAATCAGGGTCATGTTCTTGACATCGGTGTTGAAATAAGCACCGGTGGTCGGGTCACGGGTAACCGTACTGCCGACAGGAATCAGACCCGGCCAGATGGAATAAACTGCTCTCTGCCAGTTGTTGGCACGGAGATCGCCGCCGCCGTAGAAGTAAGCATAAATACTGTTCTTCCAGTTGGACGGCTTTTTGAAGTAGATAAAGTCGCTGTCGCTTTCGACTGTGAAGGAATTGCCGTTGTCCCAATAGGAATCATGGGCTTGATTGACAATTTCGTTATAAGACCATTCTACAAGTCTGACATTGGTTTTATCCCAGTTCAGACTATAGCTACCATTAGGATTCAGCTTCCAGTAGTTGCCGCCGTTTTTGCGGTTCGCATCATGCTTGATGGCTGTAATCTGTGTATAGTACTTGCCGTAACCGGTATAAGTACCGGAGCTGTCTGTCTGAATGGTGCCGTTGTTAATGCGGAAATAGTTCGCACTCTGCGGGATGGTGATTTCATAACAAAGATTGCCATAATGACGCTGATTATTATCATCATTATAAGCCTCATTATCATCAAACCGGATACGATAAACACTGTTGGCATAGGCATACGGTTCCATCAGATAACCGGGGAACTGCTCCCCTATCGGCTGTGTGCCTTCGGCATCTGCAAAAAACTCAATATGCAGGTTGTCCCAACAATAGATACTGTCACGCCGGAAGATGATCTTATCGGCTGTCGGCACATAGGCCACACCACTGCTGCCGCTGTACTTTGAGGTGGTGCGTCCGATATTTTCGGAACCGCCGTTTCGGTTATTAGCCGCTATCCAGTCATTGGCCGAACTGCCGTTGCTGTGATACATCATACCTTTCGTGAAGGTAATCCGACCAGAACGATTGGTATAACCGTCCCAGCCCTGATGGAATTCAACATACTTGGCTCCATCCGGCGGCTGAATCTTCCAGACAACGTCCTGTGTATGGTTGCCGCTGTTATCATAATGGACAAACCGCTCCCAAACACTGTACTTGCCAATCCAGTTACCGTTAGCACCATAGAAGTCGGCAAAAATGCCGTCCCTCTCAATGAACAAATCGCCCTTTGTCATTCTATAGTTGCTAAAGCTCTGGTCATCCCGCACATACTGTGTATTGATAGAATAACCTCTCCACGATGCGTCATCTTTGAAGTAGATATAATCGTTATCGGTACGGGGCAGAATCCAATTCTGTTCTGCCGCATTCGGCGGCGTAATCGTGCTGTAGGAATAGCTGTAGGTATAGGTCGGTTCCGGCGTGGTTTCGGTGGTCTGCGCGGCCGGTGCATTCGCTACGGTATACTCCGGTTCCGGCGGTGTCGGTGCCGTTACCTTGCGGTTCATCTGATAATTCGGCTTGGCCGTTGTACCCTTGAACCACAGTTCAAAGATACCGCCGTCCAGCGGGTCGCCGTTTTCGTTCTCCTTGAGAATATCCACATTCGCCTGCTTGCGGGGGTCTTCATGCTCCACACGCTTGACTTTATCATCGGATGTAATCTCAAAGGGTTCGCAGAAACTGCGTTCATACCCTTCGGGAGCCTGTACTTCCACAAAGGCGTAGCGGCCGGTCATCAGTCCGGTGATGGGACCGTATTCATAGTAATCCGGCACATCCTGATAGGTACTGTCAGCCGAACCGGTCAGTTTATGCTGAATGCGGAAGGTAAAGTGACCGTTTGTTGGCAGGGACGCAGACGGTACATTGATTTTGACCGTTATTTTTCCGTCAGGCTGTTCAGAGGCTTTCCATGTCACACTGCTGTCAAACGAGGTGCCGTCTGACTTGACCACACGGAATTCATAAGCCGTATTCGATGTCGGATCAGCCTTTTGCAGGCCGGCAATCGTTAGATGCAGGTCACCAGTGCCGATGTCGTAGTCGGGAATCGTAAACAGGCCGTTTTCGATTAGGTGAACCTGTACGTCGTCCGCATCGTTTTTGGCGTTCAT
>CADCOZ010000162.1 GCA_902803125.1 uncultured Ruminococcus sp. | reverse complement strand
TTGTCATATTCGACCTTTTGAGGTCGAATTTTTTTGTTTTTAGAGGGATAGGTGAAAGGAGGAATTATCAGAAAGAGAGGTCAGAGCTTGTTTGGCGGCTGTGCTAACAGGCTTTTGGAATCATCAATGACAAAAGGAGGAAATCATGGACAATACCATTCAATTAACACAAAACCGTGTGTTCAAAACGGGGCTGAGAATCAAGGACGGCACCGGCTATTATTATCTGACAGAGGGCGAACAGCTGCTGTTCGGTATCAAGCAGTCGGCTTATCAGACAGATTATCTGCTGTATAAAACATTGACCGCCGATGACTATGAAGAAGCCTCGGACAGCTATGTGCTTACCCTGACCACAGAGGAAACCAACCGTGAAGCGGGCCGCTACTATTATGATGTGGCACTGCTGACACAAGACGGCGAACTGGAAAAAATCATCGGCTGTACACCGCTGGAGATTGTGAAGTCGGTAGTCAGGAGTGAGAGCCTATGCTGACAGGAGTAATAACCCCCCGCCGTATCTTAGAAGGCGTTTGGGAGCGGTCGGAAGTAGAAACATCAGCAGGTGACCATATTTACAGACAGGTCATGCTGTCGGGACGTTACGGTGACATCAGCACGGTGAACGGCACGGTACAATGCATCGGAACCGCATCGCTGTCTTTTGACGGGACACAGTATGTAATGACGGACTACTGCCCAAACCAAAGCACCAAGATAGAAATACTTTTTCAGCGGAATGACAGTACACAGGAACAGTTTTTGTACGGTACCCGCCGGTGTCCGTCAGCCGAACAGGAGAGTTTTTGGCTGTCGTGGTCTGCGGAAGGCACCCGTGCAGGTTTTGGCACGGAACAGGCCGTGACTGCTCAGGTGCTTTCGGCAGAAGCGAATCATGTGCTGACCGCCGATAACAATGCCGTGCAGAGTGAAGCCTATCCGCTCCTGACCTTTGGCAGTACCGCTGACTTTACGGGAGAAGCCTTGTGCATCGGTGGACTGCATCACCGCCAAACGACAGATGAACGGCTGTTTCAAGGCACCTTACAGTATGTGCGTGTGTATGAGGGGTCAACCTTGGTACGCAGTTATGTGCCGGCACAGTGTGGAGATGTGAAGGGACTGTATGAACTGCTGAACCGGCGGTTTTGGCCGCAGGAAAGCGTGACGGGTTCGCAGGCCAGCCGTTTTGGAGCTTTGCCGCTGTGCTTTTCAACCACCGGTACTCAATTGACGGATTATGTCATCAGCGGACATACCGGCGGTGTGGGGGACTATGACGAAAGCAGACAGCAGTATAAAATGCCGGTAACCGTCCGCAGTAAAAACCGCTTTGATAAAGACCATGCGGAGATCGTGCGGCTGTATCCGAAACAGGCCGACGGTATCGCCGCAGCGGCAGAAGTATCATGGAGTCTTGTCGTCAAGGCCGAGCCGAATACGACCTACAGCTTTTCCATGTATCATCCGGTAGGAACAAATTACCGCAACCGCATGAATATCGGCTGTTATGCCGCCTATCCGCAGGCGGGTTCGGCCACCCTTTCGTTGGATACCACTTCTTCCCGTGACGGCGACTATGTGGTCAATACCTTTACCACAGCCGCCCAAACACAGTATTTGCTCATCTTTTTATGGTCAGATCAAAGTTATACGGAAACGGCGGTGCGAACCATTATCGAGCAGTCGGAAATGCAGCTGGAAGAAGGAACGGCACGGACAGCCTATGAGCCGTATTTTTACAGTGAAACAGATATATGGCTGGAGGAACCGCTGGGAGCGGGTGACAGTGTATCGCTGGCCGATACACTGGAGGACATTCTGACATCTGACCGTGCGGTGAATACCTTAACCGTTGATACACAGGTACAGCCGTCTGCGGTTTATATCGCCTATGCCACATAAAACAGAAAAGCCTGCGGATGTTCTGCACAAGAGAGCATCAACAGGCATAAGGAGGAAAGAAAATGAGCTATTTCAGAAAAACCATAGCGGTTCGTTCGGAGGAATTGGCGTTTTTGCAGGCGTTTATTCATGGCGTTACGGCCTCCGACAGCCGCATTGTCTGCCCGACAGACGATTTAGCAGAGCAGTTTGAAGATACGTCCAACACACCGCATTTTACACTGGTGATAGACGGCACGGTATCGTTACAGTTTACCAGAAGCAGTGATTTGACCAACCGGCTGGATTACTATACCATCGAGGAGAGCCGGCACCGTTTTACAGCCTTTGGTTTATGGATTGGTTCGGGTGCGGTTCACTATGATGAAACCTATGTCCGCACATGGAAATGCAGTGTGATGAGCAGTGAAAAGGTGTTGAGAATCGACTTCGGCTCCTATCATACGGACATGACAAATCCGGATCTGTCTGTCATGGTCATCAAGGGAGAAAACGAGAGTGCTTCGGCGGTTTCGGTATACAGCAGTGGGGTTACGCCGCCGGCGGTGGCAGGCACCTTTTACTTTTCGGATCAGGTGCCGCTGAAAAAGGTGGACCGTTTGCCGTATGTCTATCAGCCGCATCAGGCCGCCGAGATGGAACTGATCAAGAATAAGGTGTTTGTCGTTCAGGACACGGCGAACCGAGCCTTTGCCACAGACGGATTATACGATATTACCGCCGTTACGCCGAACACGGTGCTGAACATCGGCGGCCGCAGTTATTACAGCCTCGATGCACACACCCTGATGGAGGTGTAAGCATGGATACGGCGGTGATCAGTGCGTTAATTGCGTTGTGCGGTTCGCTGATTGGTACCTTTGCGGGAGTGCTGACCGGTGGAAAACTGACCGAATATCGGCTGAAAATGTTGGAACAAAAAGTGGAGAAGCATAATAATCTGATAGAAAGGATGTATGCATTGGAAGAGAAAGCACAGTTACAGGAAGAAAAAATTAAGGTGGCGAATCATCGCATTGAAGATTTGGAGGAACAGCTGAAATGAAAGGAAGTTTCAAAATTTGGTGCAGGGCGGCCGGCATTCGTGCCTTGAAAACCTTGGCACAAACAGCGGCGGCGGGTATTGGCGTGTGTGCGGCCTTGGGGGAAGTACCGTGGCTGACAGTTTTGTCTTCTGCGGTAACAGCGGCGGTGCTGTCCCTGCTGACTTCTGCGGCAGGCTTACCCGAAATTGAGAAGGAGGAAAAGGAATGAAAGAATGGAAAGGGATTGATGTATCCTATGCCAACAGCCGGATTTGTTGGGAAGATGCCAAAAAAGATGTGGACTTTGTGATTATCCGCAGTTCGTTCGGTTCGGATATCCCCTCGCAGGTGGATAACTGCTTTTATCAGAATGCCGATGGCTGTGTGAAAAATCATGTTCCCTTCGGCACCTATCATTTTGCGTATTTTGTCGATGAAAAAACGGCGAAGGAAGAAGCGGATTTCGCTATCCGTTTGGCGAATCAATACCGTTCGCATATTCACATGATTGCGCTGGATATAGAGGACGATTCCGAACGCTACGCCAACAGCATCGGGTATTATCCGGATTGGACAGCGTGTGCAAAGGTGTTTTTGGAACGTGTCAAAAAAGCGGGGTATCAGCCCGTGCTGTACACGAACGACAGCTGGATGACCTACCGCTTTGATTATCAGCAGTTAAAGCAGTATCCGCTGTGGCTGGCTTCTCCCGGTGCCTCACCGGAGATACCGGCTCGCTATGCGAATATTGTCCTTTGGCAGAACAGCTGGAACGGCCGTATCAGCGGCATTCACGGAAACGTCGATACGGATATCTGTTATCACGATGAACTTTTTACAGGGAAATCCACCGAAACCGGTACTTCGACCAAGCCGGAACAGCCGTCTGCACCTGCCCACAAAGAGGAGATTGACCAGCTGTCCTCCTCGGCCAAGGTGCATTATCAGGTCAAGGTAACGGCGGCGGACGGCGTGAACCTGAGAAAGGGAGCCGGCACGTCTTATGCCGTGCTGGGAGCGGTTCCCTATGGAGAAACACTGGACATTACCCGACAGACCACCGGCGGCGGCTACACATGGGGCTTGACCGTCTACGGCGGTATTCGTGGTTGGGTGGCGCTTGATTTCACCCGCAAAGTATCGCCGAAAAGTGTAGATACGTTAGCCAAAGAGGTTATCAGAGGGGAATGGGGCAGTGGAGAAGAACGCAAGCGTTTGCTGACACAGGCCGGCTATGATTATCAGGCCGTGCAGAATCGTGTGAACCAGCTGATGGAACACTAATCCCGCAAAGAAACAGCCGATGGAGTGTTTTGTACTCCATCGGCTGTTGGTGTTTTGGGCAGAAGATTTATTTCTTTTTGACGGCCTTCACAATCAGTGACAGGGTCAGTACAGCGGCGGCGGTACCGACAGCACCAATGAGAATCTTTTTCTTCATCTGGTCTTTTCTTTCCTGCTCTCTCAGTTCGGCGATAATGTCATCGTCCAGAATAATGTCTTCGCTCTCCATCGCAATAACATCAGTGTTATCATCGGAAACAGTTTCTTCGGCAGCTTCTGCGGTTTCAGCAGCTTCAGCGGCTTCCTGTGTTTCCATGTTCTTGCTCCACTGTGCATACTTATCCTTGATTTTCTTGACAATCTTGGTTACCAGTGCAAACAGATTCTGATCCTCTTCTGTTTCCTCGGCGGGAGCTTCCGCATCATCAGCGGCTTCTTCAACCGCTTCGGCGGTTTCCTCAACGGTTTCTTCAACCGCTTCGGCGGTTTCCTCAACGGTTTCTTCAACCGCTTCGGCGGT
>CADCOZ010000161.1 GCA_902803125.1 uncultured Ruminococcus sp. | reverse complement strand
TGCACTCCCTAAAGGGACTAACTTCGTGTCGCCCACAAGCCTTTGAAAAGCTTGCGAAAAACTTTTTTGTTTTGTTGTCTTTCAAGCTCCTGACGTGTAAAACCTCTATATACTCTGTCAGCATTGATACGACAAGTTTTCGGATGCACAACACAGCGAATTTCGGGAGGGGGTTTGGGGGAGTCTCGCCTGTCGGCTCGGTCAGGGCGCTTTGGCCTTGCGGCCAAGGTGTCCACCGGACACCTGCGCTCCCCTTTTTTCGCCAGAAAAGGGGTTCCCCCAAGTAGCTGACCTGAGGTAAGTTGTACAAAAAAATTCTCATAGCAGAGATTCCGGTAGAAAAATTTCTTGGGAAAAATTTCTTGCCGGAATCTTTTTTTGTGATATCAAAAAAGGATATGTTGCTGAAAGGGGCCTCAACAGCGAAGGAGGGATTCTTCGCTGTTGATGCCCCCAAAATTGGTGCCAAAATGCATTTCATCATTCTGCACGAAAAAGAAGCATATATATTGTGTATGTAAAATCTTGACAACACCATATATGGTGGTATAATAAGACTTAGCCTTTGGATTGGTTCCCTGACGGAACGGATAACCGAAGGCGTTCACAGCAGATGACCGCAGGGTCTCCGCTGACGGAACACACACTATCTTGCATTATACTTCAAAATGACAGTTAATGCAAGTCTTTTTTATTATTGAAAGGAGAAAGAACAGATGAAGATTATCAAAAGAAATTCTTCAGAAGAAGTCTTTAACGGCGAAAAGATTGTCAACGCCATTACGAAAGCGAATAATGCGTGTGACAGGCCTTATCTGACCCCCGAACAGATTCAGGATATTGCCGAATATGTTGAATACAGATGCATGAAAATGGGACGGGCGGTTTCCGTTGAAGAAATACAGGATATGGTAGAGGATCAGATTATGGCCAAGGGAGCCTTTGAATTGGCCAGACGCTATGTAAAGTACCGCTATACCCGTTCACTGATCAGACGGGCCAATACGACCGATAATAAAATCCTCAGCCTGATTGAGTGCAACAACGAAGAGGTAAAGCAGGAGAACTCCAATAAGAACCCGACGGTCAACAGCGTTCAGCGTGACTATATGGCGGGTGAGGTCAGCAAGGATCTGACGAAGCGTATTCTGCTGCCGGCGGATATTGTGGAAGCCCATGAAGCCGGTATCATTCATTTCCACGACAGCGACTATTTTGCCCAACATATGCACAACTGTGACCTGGTCAATTTGGAGGATATGCTCCAGAACGGAACGGTCATCAGCGAAACCATGATTGAAAAGCCGCACAGCTTCTCCACCGCCTGCAATATTGCCACCCAGATTATTGCACAGGTGGCCAGCAACCAATACGGCGGTCAGAGTATCAGCCTGACACATTTGGCACCGTTTGTGCAGATTTCCCGTGAGAAAATCAAGCGGGAGTTCTTGGCAGAACTGGCAGAAATGGAATGCACCATTCCGGAAGAAAAAATAGATGCCATTGTCGAGGAACGTTTGAAGAAAGAAATCACAAAGGGTGTTCAGACGATTCAGTATCAGGTGGTCACTCTGCTGACTACCAACGGTCAGGCACCGTTTGTAACGGTATTCATGTACCTGAACGAAGCCAAGGACGAGCAAGAAAAAAGAGATTTGGCGATGATTATTGAAGAAACCCTTCGCCAGCGTTATGTTGGCGTGAAGAACGAAAAAGGCGTTTGGGTCACACCGGCTTTCCCGAAACTGATTTATGTACTGGAAGAGGATAACATTACACCGGAGGGCAAGTATTGGTATCTGACGGAGTTAGCGGCCAAATGTACTGCCAAGAGAATGGTTCCCGATTATATCTCGGAAAAAGTCATGCTTCGCAATAAGATCGACAAGAACGGCAACGGCCATTGTTACACCTGTATGGGCTGCCGCAGCTTCCTGACCCCGTATGTTGACGAAAACGGTCAGCCGAAGTATTACGGCCGCTTCAATCAGGGCGTGGTGACCGTGAATCTGGTAGATATCGGCTTATCGGCTCATAAAGATTTGAATAAATTCTGGGAAATCTTTGACGAAAGAATGGAACTGTGCCACCGTGCTTTGCGGCAGCGTCATGAACGGCTGAAAGGTACACTTTCCGATGCGGCACCGATTTTGTGGCAGTACGGTGCGATTGCCCGCCTGCCCAAAGGCACACCGATTGATCCGCTGCTGTATGGCGGTTATTCAACCTTATCCCTTGGTTATGCAGGACTGTGGGAATGTGTTTACAGTCTGATTGGCAAGAAGCTGACCGAGCCGGAGGGCAAAGAGCTGGGTCTGCAAATCATGAGAAAGCTGAACGAATACTGTGCCAAGTGGAAAAAGGCCGAATGTATTGACTACAGTCTGTATGGCACCCCGCTGGAAAGCACCACCTATAAATTTGCGCAGTGTCTGCAAAAGCGTTTCGGCATCATCAAAGGTGTTACCGATAAGAATTATATCACCAACAGCTATCATGTTCATGTCACCGAAGAAATCAATGCCTTTGATAAGCTGAAATTAGAATCCGAGTTCCAAACCTTATCGCCGGGCGGTGCTATCAGCTATGTGGAAGTGCCGGATATGCAGGACAATTTAGAGGCTGTTCTCAAGGTTATGCAGTTCATCTATGACAACATCATGTATGCCGAGCTGAACACCAAGAGCGACTATTGTCAGGTGTGCGGCTATGACGGCGAAATTCAGATCATCACCGATGATGACGGCAAGCTGATTTGGGAATGCCCGCACTGTCACAACCGTGACCAGAATAAGATGAACGTCGCCCGACGCACCTGCGGCTATATCGGTTCGCAGTTCTGGAACCAAGGCAGAACGCAGGAAATCAAGGAAAGAGTCCTGCATTTGTCCACCCATGCCTTCAGTGAACCGGCCGCCAACGAATAAAGCGAAAACAAAAGTCCTGTGTCTTATCCGGCCGGTCGACCGATAAGACACAGGATAGGCCTTCAAGAGGTGAACACAGATGTATGTAGGACAAATTATTACGGCAGACAGTGCCAACGGTACGGGTATTCGTGTCAGCCTGTTTGTGTCGGGCTGTACGAACCATTGTAAAGGCTGTTTCCAGCCGGAAACGTGGGACTTTACCTATGGCCGCCCGTATACACCGGAAATAGAGCAGATGCTGATGGAGGAACTGGCCAAAAGCTACTATGACGGCCTGACGATTCTTGGCGGTGAACCGTTCGAAATCGCCAATCAGCGGGAACTGGTCAAGCTCATTCGCCGTATCCGCCGTGAACAGCCGGACAGAAACATCTGGGTCTATACCGGATTCACCTATGAAACCGACCTTTCTGCGGGCGGGTGCCGCTTTATTGAATGTACCGATGAAATATTGGATAACATTGATGTGCTGGTAGACGGGCGTTTTGTGGAGGAACTGAAAAATATCACACTGACTTTTCGCGGGTCAGAAAATCAGCGTATTATCGATATGAAACAAACCAGAGAACAGGGGAGAGTCGTACTTTCTCCGCTGATGCAAAAAAAGAGTAGATAACAGCCAACAGCCGCCGGTATCCGATGTGGATACCGGCGGCTATAATACAGAAGAAAATCAGACACTGCCCGTTATAAAACATAGGCAGACAGCATACGGCCAATGTAACCGATGTCAACATTTCCCTTATTTCAATCCGCGTACGGCAGTTAAGTGGAGTTACGATTTTTACATCTAACTTAATAGATGATCCATCTTCTGTTCTCAGGCGTGAATTGCCCTTTTGTCAGCAGTGGATACCGCTGCACTCCACCACTGCTGCCTCTTTTATTTTAGCATTATTATGTTTTGTTTGTTAATGACAAACGTATAGGGAGCCATTCATTCCGCCGATTTAGAAGCGGGGGAATCCTTGCTCGTTAAGTTAAAATTGATAGCCATAAAGAATCCTCCCGTTTCAACGTGAATCAGATGTGTATATATACAATAGAACGCCCCGACACCATGTGACGGGGCGTTTCTGGGAACAATAGGGCTCGAACCTATGACCCTCTGCTTGTAAGGCAGATGCTCTCCCAGCTGAGCTATGCTCCCATAAAAATACAACCGGAAAGGTGGTGCGGGTAACAGGACTTGAACCTGCACGAGGTTGCCCTCACTAGCACCTGAAGCTAGCGCGTCTGCCAATTCCGCCATACCCGCATATCGCAGGCACCGTATTTCCGATTGCTTGATTATTATAGCAAAGGATTTTCCTTTTGTCAACACTTTTTTCTGACTTTTTTTCAAAAAAAATATTTCTTACAATATCGTGCATTATTATTCCTCATTCCGTGAATATTCTGTGCAATTTGCTAAAAAATAATTCGAAATAATTCTTTAGAAGAAAATTACATTTGGAAAACTGTGCTATAATACACAAGATTGCAAAATCATTTTAATTCGGGCAGGGTGGACAGAAAGGAACAGGCCCCTGTCCCTATGACAAAAAAGAATGAGGGATGAAAAAATGACATTTGAAGAAAGCTATCAGTTCATTAAAACAAAATTTGAATACATGGATTTGAGCAAGGTCGATAAAGATTTCTCGGCAGTACTCAACATCACCGGCAAGAACGCCGGCTATGTTTATATGTCCTATATCGGCGGCAAAAAAACCATTGAGCCGGTCAAGCATGACAAGGCCAGTCTGTTCATAACCATGTCGGACGAAACCTTTGAACTGTTGGTACAGAAAAAACTGGAACCCTTCAAGGCCTTTACCGCAGGGAAGATCAAAGCCAAAGGCAATATCTTCCTGGCTATGTCGATTTACAAAAAAATCAAGAAATAAATGCGGCAGGCTCTGCATGAGGGAAACGCTGACACAGCGGACGGTTTCTGCACCGCTTTGTTTAAGGCAGGAGCATCCGTTGGTGTGCGGGAACAGTTATTATGACAAATGCTGTCAGTTGTCTAATGACACACATCTTATAATATCTTACAATAATGATAGAAGTATAACAGAGGAGATGTTGATATGGCAGAATTTTCTATGGACGAATTTTACCGCGGCGATTCAATGAACGCCTATCAGTACTTTGGAGCACATCCTGCTTCAGATGACGATGCCGGTATTGTGTTCAGAGTATATGCCCCTCGTGCCTGGCAGATGGAAGTCATCGGCGACTTTAACGACTGGAACGGCTGGAACCACCGCATGAACAAAATCAACGGCACAGTTTTTGAACTGTATGTGCCGGAAGCCAGAGTGGGGCAGCTGTATAAGTTCCGTGTGTACCAGCAGGGCGGCAACGTGGTGGATAAAGCGGATCCTTATGCATTCCACAGCCAGCTTCG
>CADCOZ010000160.1 GCA_902803125.1 uncultured Ruminococcus sp. | reverse complement strand
TCAGATCAAAGTCAGCGAATTTAGGGAAGGGGGTGCGGGGGAAACCCCTTTTTTCGCCAGAAAAGGGGTTTCCCCCGGTGGCTGACGGAACAAAATTGGTTTCCGTGGGTTGAAAACGCTTTTATTGTATCACAATGGAAGAACTGATTTTGTCAAAATCGCCCATCAGAGGCGGCCGTAGGGGGGATTCGATGAGGTGTTTTTAGGACAATATGGACAAATGAGTTAAATTTTTTAGTTTTTATTCTCAAAAAATTGTAATGCCAAAGATTGACAACAACGTATAATAAGGCTACAATTATAGACAGGAAAGAAAATGCATAAAGATGGGAAACGCCGGATAAACTATCGGTGCGATTTGGCCGCAGGCGGCTGTTCTTTCAGCAGGAATGAGGATTTCTTCAGCGGTTTCTTATGGATATATTATTGAAAGGTTGTGGACAGTATGTTTGATGCCCAAAAAGTGAAGAATGATTGTGTAGCATGGATAAGAGATTTTTTTGAGAACAACGGCAAGGGCTGTAATGCGGTCATTGGTATTTCCGGCGGTAAGGACAGTTCTGTAGTAGCGGCCTTATGCGTGGAAGCACTGGGAAAGGACAGAGTCATTGGGGTGCTGATGCCCTGCGGAGAACAGCACGATATTGATAAGGCTCTGCTGTTGGTGCATACACTCGGCATACAGTACTATATTGTTAACATCAAGGAGGCTGTGGACGGTCTTGTCAAGAGTATTCCGTTCCCGCTGAGTACACAAAGCCTGACAAATTTGCCGCCCAGAATCCGTATGTCTACGCTTTATGCGGTATCGCAGAGCCATAACGGACGGGTTTCCAATAACTGTAATCTTTCGGAAGACTGGGTAGGCTATTCTACCCGCTACGGTGATTCTGTCGGTGATTTCAGCCCGCTGTCCAAGCTGACCGTGCAGGAAGTCAAGGCTATCGGACGTGTGTTGTGACTGCCCGATGAATTGGTCGAGAAGGTGCCGATTGACGGCTTGTGCGGCAAGACCGATGAAGAAAACCTCGGCTTTACCTATGCGGAGCTGGATCGCTATATTCGTGAAGGCGTGATAGAAGATCAGGAGAAGAAGGCGAAAATTGACCGCCTGCACAAAATGAACCTGTTCAAATTGGAGCTGATGCCCGTTTTTGAACCGGAACTGTAAGAATGGAACTGGTAGCTGTGCCGTATGGTTTTGTATGAGGGGGCAAAACGGACGAAGCACACAGGGAGGTGAAAGACGGCTATGGCAGATAACAATGCGGCAGTTTTGACACAACACGCAAAAGTGCTGATTGTGGACTATAAAAAAGCAGATGCCGAGCGATTAGCGGATATTCTGAAAAAGCTGTGGCCTTGTGCCAGTGTGACAGTTCTGCGAAGCTGTCAGCAGTTTACCTATCTGAAACAAAAGGAACGCTTTTCGGCGGCGTTTATCTCTTCCGGTCATGCCGGCATTCATTTGGTTAGAAAGCTCCAGCTTTTTGCACCCAAGTGTAATATCATTTTTGTGGAAGATAATAAAGATTTTGCCTATGAAGGTATTTTGACCCGTCCGAGCGGCTATTTGCTGAAACCCGTTACCGCTGAAAGCGTCCGCATTGAACTGGAACATCTGCGGTACCCGTTGCTGTCGGAAACCGCACCGGTCTTAAAGGTGCAGACCTTCGGCAACTTTGTGGTCTATAATGAAGAAGGCAAGCCTTTGCACTTTACAAGAGCCATTTCAAGGGAAATCCTTGCCTATTTGATCAATCAGCGTGGTTTTCCGGTAACCGGTCGGGATATTGCGGCCGATGTGTTGGAAGAATCGGATTATACCGAGGCGGTCAGCAAAAAGATTTCGCAGTATGTGGCCGACCTCATTAAGGATATGAAAAAAGAAGGCTATGACGATGTGGTGGTGAAACAGAACCGTCAGCTGTTTATTGACAAAAATGCTGTGGATTGTGACCTGTACCACTATCTGAACGGTGACCCCGAAGCGGTACAGTCCTATCACGGGGAATATATGATAGACTATTCTTGGGCAGAATTCTCTTCCCTTGGTGAATAGTCCCTTGGCTGCTTTGGTTCAGCCCAAATAAACGGCGTACAAGAGGAAACCCCTTTCAATGTTAGAGCAAGCACACTCCGACCCCTGTCAAGCGGAGTGTGCTTGTTCTTTTTGTGCATTTTTGTATCGATATATATTCTTTGATGAGAATGAGCGTTTTTATGCATAATCTCCCACGCAGGGGAATACATATAGTAAAGTGTGGCAAAAAAGGATTTTGATGAATTTTTCGGCTTGAAAAGTTGCTGTTTTGTTACAAAAGAAAGGCGTTTATCACATAATTTGACCGTGCTTAAGGGTCAGCTGACGATTTCTGTCGCATTTCTGTTGAAGTTTGTGGAAGTGGTTGTGGTATAATTGGCTTATAGTGACATAGGGTAAGAAAATAGGGTAACAAATTAGACTTCATATGCAAAATAGCCATAAAGTTTGGCATATAAACATTGTGCAAGATTACGAAGAAATTAGGATGTGTCACTTGATATTCTGCCAAGGCCGGAGGCCAAAGCGTTCCGAAGCCTTTTCATTATTGATAGATAGCAGCATTCCAAGAACTGGCAGATTTCATAAAATGCAGGAACCAATAAATGGAAGAATTTGTGGTTTTGCAACAAATTTTCAAAAAAAGGAGTTTGGAGAGATATGGCAAAGGCCCAGAAAGAAAAATCCTCTGTTTTGCACAAAGTTTTAGGGGTTCTCGGTATCGTGTTTTGTATCATTTTAATACCGATCCTGATTATCAATGTTACGCTGATCATCAAGAGTTATACCAATCAGGATGAAGTGCCGAAAATCGGCGGTTACTGTCCGCTGATTATTCTGACGGGCTCTATGGAACCGGTCATTTCATCGGGCGACCTGATTGTTGCTCATCAGATTGAACCGCAGGATGTCAAAGTCGGCGACATCATCGCCTTCTTTGATCCGGACGGCAACGGCACCAGCGTTTTGACACATAGGGTGACAGAAGTTATCAAAGACGGTGACGAGCTTTCCTTCCGGACAAAGGGTGATGCGAACAACGTAGAGGATCGCTTGGCGGTCAAGGCCGATAAGCTGATTGGTATTTATGAAACCAAATTTTCCGGCATGGGTCATGTTGCCATGTTCATGCAGACACCGGCCGGTTTGGTCATCTGTGTCATTGTGCCGTTGGTACTGTTGGTAGGCTGGGATATTATTCGCCGCAGACGTTCCGATAAACGCAGTCAGACGGACACGGACGCTTTATTGGCAGAGCTGAACGCCCTGAAAGCACAGCAGGCCGCCCGCACCGAAAGCGGTGAGCAGGGTACCGCCGCAGAGCAGACCCAAACACCCGAAAGAGTGCCGGTAAGCGCCGGTGATAAGCCGCAGGAAGAGGAAACCTCTTCTGAAGAATAACGCTATTCCGTCCCGAATGCCACAGCGGGATTGAATATACATTGTCCGACCTGTAAAGGCGAAAGCCTTGCAGGACATCCACCATTCAAAAGTCATGAAAAACGAAAGGAGAACTGTAAAATGAAAAAGAGTATTCCTATGAGAGCGGCCGG
>CADCOZ010000159.1 GCA_902803125.1 uncultured Ruminococcus sp. | reverse complement strand
GGCAGAGCCCTTGGTGGGGTGCAGGGGCAAAGCCCCTGCTGGGAGGTTTGGAGGGCAAAGCCCTCCAACATTAAGGGTGCGGGGTCTTTTTTCTGGTCAGCAGGCAGGCTGTGCCGCCGGCTATCAGGGCCACAACAGCCGCACCGGCCACCGGCACGGTATCGCCGGTATGGGGTGATTCTTTGCCGCTGTCCGGCACGGATAATTGATAGCCGGACGACCATTCGCCACGGCTGCCATCGGAAACCGCTGTTGATGTGCCGGTGCCGGTACCGGTCACCTTAACCGTTACCGTCAGCGTTCCGTCCGTAAAGGTCAGCTTCAATTTATTATCTCCGTCATAAAGTGTATGCAGGTAGTTCGCTTTCAGCGTGACGGTGCCTTGCTCAATGGTAATATCTTCCGCTTTGTTGGTACTGAACAGCCGTCCGCTTCTGCGTACCGATACCGAAGAGGACTGCGAATCGGTACGGAAAGAAATGTCTTTTCCGCTGTTTTTATCCCATGTAAAGGCCGTTTGCTCCGCCGTCACCGTCTGATGCTTAAGATCGGTAACGTGAACATGAATATCAATTGTGCCGTCATCAAACTGTAGGGTCAAGGTATTGTCGCCGTCATCCAGTTCATAGAGTATCGATGCACCAATCCATACACGGTGCAGCAATACAGACAAGCCGCTGTCCTTTTCACAAGCCAGTGTTTGGCCGTCTTTCAGCAGTGAAACATGATCTGATTGGCTGTTTGTCTTAACAGAAAGGCCCAGCAGACAGCTGCGATCCCATGTAAAGTTCGTTTCTTCTGCACGGAGGGTATCGTCTGCACTGCTTTGTGATTCGTTTTCGTCCGTCACGGTCACCCATATCGACACTTTACCGTCCTGCATAGACAAGGTCAGCGGATGGGTTCCCACCCCTAACGACCGCAGGATATCCGCACCAATCGTAATGCGGCCGTTTTCCACAGAAAGGTTTGTTTGATGTGTCAGGTCATCTGACAACAGATGATACGCATCTTCAATGGATACCCCGCCAAACTTTGTGGTTGTCTGTACAACAAGGCCGTTGTCATCGCTCTTATCCCAACGAAATTCCGTGGCTCCTATCACAAGAGCCGGCTCTGTTTTGTCCGCCTCAGATACTTCCGACACGGTGCTTTGATCTGTCTTGCTGTCCTGCGGTGCCAAAGAGGTATCTTCCTGTGACGTTTCCTGTTGTTGGATCTCACCGGTAACGGTAATCTCAAAGGGCAGAATGCCTTCCTGCAAATGCAGAGAAAGCGTATGGGTGCCTATCGGCAAACGGCTGAGCAGAGCCGCACCAATCGTTACCTGACCGTCCTCTATCGTCAAATTCCGTCGGAACAGATCCGTTCCCAGCAGGGTATTTTCCTGATACAAAGACACCTTGCGGGAAGCGGAATTGGTCGTCAGGGTGATACCCTTGGCATCGTTTTTATCCCAGACAACAGGTGAATCCGCCATCAGTTTTATCTCACAAGAGGACGGTTCTACGGCCTGTGTATCCGTAATGGTCAAAGCCACCGGAATCGTTTCTTTCAACGCTACCAATGTCAGCTCGTTCAGACCGTTCGGAAGTTTGTCCAAAATAGCTGTGCCAATCGTAACCACACCGTCCTCTATCTGAAACGGGCTTCCCTTCAAGCTGGCCGCCAACAGGGTATGTCCCTTCATCAACGCCATTTCACGAGCCGATGAACCGGTGGCCAGCACCACAGCGGCTCTATCGCTCCTGTCCCAAGTAATATACAGGGTTTGTTCAGTCATGGCGGTTTCCTCTGCGGCGGCTGATATCGGAACCGCCGACAGCCCGAAAACCGTTCCGGCTGTCACCAATAAAGCCAAAAGCCCCTGCACAATCCTTCTTACCTTCATCATACTTCACCTCTGCCTGACATACAAATTCTTACCCTTATTATAATGTTATTCTCCCGACAGGTCAATAGACAATCCAAAAATCCCACGGAAATCAATTTTGTTTCGTCAGTCCCTTGGGGAAAACTTTTTTCAACAATCGAAAGGAAAAATGTTGATAACTTTTGGGCCGATACAAAATAAAGAAATGCGGCAATTCGACACACTTTGTTGGAAAGAACCGCTATAATGGTTCTCAAGAAAGGGGATATCCAGATGAAACAGCACCTGAAAAAAGCCGGAAAAATTGTCGAGATTCCATTAGTCCGCATTCGTCCCGGCCGTACACAAACCAGACAATACTATAACGAAGAGAGTTTACGAGCCTTGGCTGTCAGTATCAAACACAACGGCGTTCTTCAGCCGATTACCGTCCGAAAAGTTACTTCTATGGAATATGAACTGATTGCCGGAGAACGCCGTCTGCGGGCGGCAGCTCTGTGCGGTTATACGGCGATTCCCTGTATGATTGTCAACTGCACGGATCAGCAGGCCGAAATGCTGTCTTTGGAGGAAAATCTGCAAAGAACCAATCTCAACTGCTTTGAAGAAGCACAGGGAATTGAACAATGGCTGCTCCACACCGGTCTTTCGCCAAGAGAAGCGGCTCCTTACCTTGGACAGAATCCGTCCGCTATCAGTGAAAAAATAGCGATCCTCCACATAGACGAGGAAGATAAACAGCTGATGCTCATGGCACACTTAACCGAACGCCATGTGAAAGCCATTATGAAAGTGCAGGATAAAGTGGACAGAAGGATCGTGCTGAGTGAAATTATTGAAAGAAGCATGAATATTTCACAATCCGAGCGATATGTATCCGATTATCTTTGCCGCACGGCCGCTGAAAAACGGCGGCGGCAGAGGCAAAAGGGATTTTTAAGGGATATTCGTATGTTCCACAATACAGTGAACAAAGCGGTAGCCGCTCTGAAGGTATCCGGTCTGGCCGCCGAAACGGAACAGTATGATGCCGGTGCTTATGTGGAATATGTTGTCCGCATTCCGAAAAAAAGAACCCTTTCCCCTGTCATGGAACAAAGTGCCTGACACTGAGAAACTGCCGAAAAAAATTTTTGAAATTTTTTTTCAAAAAATTGCCCCCTATCATAAAAACCGCCTGTTATTAGTAATAGAAGCTGCGAAACGAACCATTTCATTCCCCATTCGTTCCCGAAAACATCTCACCCTATTATTCAGCAACAAAACAGCCACCCATACACCAATCATTTTTTTGTCGCAGCCGCTACCCCCTCACTTTTCTGAAGATTCGGCACCGTATTGGCAAAACCTTCTACAGATTCAGCCAATATTGAAAAAGCCGCTTACTCTGCCGCAAAACGGTGTCGGGTTTTCAGAACATCTGTGGTACAAATGAACGCACCATCCGTTCATTTGCTGTCCGCACTCCGAAAAAAATTTTTTTCAAAAACTTGCCCCCTATCCTGAAAACCACCTGTTATTAGTAATAGAAGCTGCGAAACGAACCATTTC
>CADCOZ010000158.1 GCA_902803125.1 uncultured Ruminococcus sp. | reverse complement strand
TTTTCATAAAGACGGTTTCTTTCCACAAAGCGGCAGGTTTCCGCCAACGCTTCAATGGCTTCCGGCAGACGACCCTGACTCCGCAGTGCCATCGCTTTGAGATTCAGAAAATGCAGACACTGACTATTGTCTTTGAAGATATTGCCGGCGACCATTTTATCAATGGCTTCAATGACCTTTTGCCAGTTTTCCAGCTTGGAATAAAGCTGAACCAGCAAAGAATAAGACTTCATGGTCAGCGGCAGACGATGCTCATATTGAGAGAGCATTTCCTGTAATTCTGCCTGATGTGTTTCCGAAAGTGTGTTATCCTTCATGAATTTCATGTAACACTGCACACAACCGCAGAAGCCTTCTTCGATTTTGTTCTCTTCCAGCTGCTGTTTGTAGCCGGCCAAAGCGGCTGTATACTGTTTGGCAGTGAATAAAGCATTCGGAGATACCGGTGAAACATACATTGACGGATTGATACCGGTCGGTTTTGGGATAGAGGGAGCCTTGTCGGCGGTTGCTTTGGTGGTCGGTTTGGCGGCTTGTGCCGAAGCAATATTGATGGCAACAGATTTGGAATAGGCCGTGTCAACATCAAAACGCACGGGGATATCAATCGTCTTGGGACTTTTGCCGGCAATACTCTTGATCTTTTTGCGGAAAGACACATCCAAAATATCGCCAAACTCGAAATCATAGACCTTTCCGCTCTGACCGGTAATCTTTCCCTTATCTTCATAGAAGTTCAGTTTGGTAATGGTGCCAAAGCTGTCTACGGTATCGGTAATAACCGCAGACTTACTTTCTTCGGGCTTCTGGTCATGGGCATCTTTTTCCTGTGAAACCTTCAGGATAACGGTCAGGATCTGGCTGTTATCAAACTTCTCTTTCATCAGTGCATGAAGTTCTTTCGGACTTTGGTTGGGCAGTACGCTGATTTTTAATTTCTCTGCGATTTTTTTGGTAACCTCATAGCAATAGGCTAAGCGAAGTTCCCCTTCCAGATTCTCTTCCAAAAAGACAAGGCCGGAAATGTCTTTACAGCGCAGGGAGGATTCCCGCAGGCAGGTGGCTGCTTCTTCGTAATAGTCCGAAGAAGGATTGTACAGCAGGTACAAGACCGCAAGAGCCGCCGCCAAACGATGGTAGAAAACACTTTCATTCGTGCGGTAAGAAGCATTAAAGGCGGTCAGATAGGCTTCCCGTGTGAGATTGCCAAAGTAGAGCATCATAATGGCGGCTTCATAACAGCCGGCAATATATAATCCGGCGGCGGCTACCCGACAGGCGGCAACACCATCTTCAATTTTCCAGCTTTGCGAAAGCTGAACAAGCTGTGAGGCGGTCAGCTTCATACCCTGTTCATTGTCATTCTTATAGGCCTCCAGTAAACTGTCAATCGTTGACTGAAGAATGGATCTGTCTGACGGTTCCAGTTCTTCAACCAGTTTTTCCAGTACGTCTTCATTGGTTTCCCGGTCATATAACTTATCTTTGGAAGGCAGCGGCTGAAGAGCCGGCAGCTTCTCAGGGTCGAAATCTTTTTTGGCGGCAACGACCGGACGAACCGAAACATCTTCCTCAGGAACGACAGCAGCAACCGTTGTTTGTTGAAGAGCCGCTGAAGGCTCCTGCCTGCTGACCGGTGCCGTTTGTGCTGGGCCGTCCACTACGGTTAACGAATCAACCGCACGATAGCGAACCATCGTGGTCATCTTTACTTCAATAAGAAGTGATTCTTCTGCATCATTTTGTACCACATTACCTTCCATCACCTGACCGTTGGTTAGTGTTACACGGATATGGTGGCCGGGGGCCAGCTTACTTAAAAAATCATTAAATTGACTCATGTTGAGACCTCCTGAAATCATTTGTTATTTTCTCAGAAATACCTTCCGAGCATTTTTGACCTTCATCGGATACCGCTGTCCAATGGACAGGGAATGTTTTTAGACGGCTTGAACAAGATACTAAGGAAACGCCGCATCATACCTCATGTTGATTCCTCCTTCCCATCCAATAACAGGCCTTTTGATAAGGCGGCCGATATATTTTTGACACTACCATTTTAGCATATTCTTTTTGCAATGTCAAATATTTTTCCATTAGTAAAACAATTTTCTACGAGTAAAACAATAAACACGGTGATGTCATGAAACGCTTACTGCATTTTCCACAATTTTTTCTGCAGGAACAATTTAATTCTATTAAAAATCAAATCATTACGGTATTATTATAAAAGATTATTGAATATTTTTCAACAGAAATTTTAGCCGTATTTAAAGAAAAAAACAGATATTTTTTCAGGAAATTAAGGATTTCAAAAGGGATACACCGATGTCAGCGGCGTTATCCCCAAAACAATATCTTGCCGCCCAGCAGAATCAGCACACAGCCGCCCGCAAAAACCGCCCATCGGGGCTGGATACTGCGGAAACGATGACCGAACCGAAAACCGCCGTAGGATAGCAGAAAGGTCACAGCACCAATCAGCAAAACGGCCTCCGTCAGAGAAAGCGGTGTATCAGCATGAACAGCCACCGGCAAAACCGTGCCGAGAGCAAGGGCATCCATACTGGTAGCCACGGCGAATAACAGCAATTCTCTTCCGGTAATGACAGCTAACGGGGAAGTCGGTTCCTTACGGGATTCCATCATCATTTTGATGCCGAGCAGCAGCAAAATAATAAAGGCTGCTATCCCCTCTTGGCCGCTGATCAGACGAACACCTACTTTTCCGATACTCCAGCCAAGCACCGACATGAACATTTGAAAAAAGCCGAACAGGGCCGCTGTTATAACCGCTGTTTTCCGATAGTTTCTCCTGCTTTTCAGACCACAGCAGACAGCAACAGCCATGGCATCAGCCGCCAAAGAAAGGCTTACCGCAAATGCAGATACAATATTCATGGGGATCCTCCTGTGATGGATTTGCTTCTGCTGTTCAAAAAAAAAACAGAGCATGAAACAGAAAAGGCTTCATGCTCTATTTGTATGCGGACGGTAAGCGATTATGAAAGGATTTCAACGGTCTGTGCTTTGTGGATAGAATAGATACAGCATTTGATGACGGGCTGCGTAAACAGCTGTTCTGCCGCTTGTTTATACAGCATCAGCTGAATGCGGTACTTTTCTGCCAAGGCTTCTGCGTCCTTTACCCTGTCTGTTTTATAATCCACAATGATAATGCCGTCTTTTGTGAGCATCACACAGTCCATCGCTCCCTGTAAAATAACACTGTCCTCTGAGGAGTAGGCGGGTTCAATGGCACGAACCGGCAAATTAACGGTAAACCGGTATTCCCGCAACACCTTCTCGGCCGAACAAATATCGGCAAAGACCTGACTGTGCAGGAATTGCTCTATGTCACTGTCCTGAATAACATCGGCCTGTTCCTGTGTCAGGAAACCCTGCTGTACCAGCCTCCGCTTTTCCTGCTCCATGCTGACCGTCAAGGCTTGGAAATCCACATATTGCAGGAAGGTATGCATAGCGGTGCCTTTTTCCGCACCGGTCATATGGTCTTTCTGCGTAAAAGCAGGACGGCTCTCGGCAATATGATAATTGAGCTGTGTGCTATGTGCCAAAGAAGAAGCAGATATTTTGGAAGGAATCAAGGTTCGTTCCTGATAGCGGTATGTTTCGGCAAATCTTTTTTGCAGGAAATCATACAAGTGCGGGTCTATCGGTATTTCCTGTACCTCTTCCTGTTCGGTTTCGGCGGTGTCTGTCCAATGCCGCACCAGACGATAGTCCCACGGTGTACGGCACGGCAAAATCGGCAGATGCTCGCTTTCTGCCTGCTCACGAAGCGACTGCATGGAGGGATGCACCAAGGCACAAAACATCAGCCAATCCGCTAAGGAGGAAGTGCTTCCGACCGTATGGACGGAAAGGCGGCCGTCCTGCACCATGATCTGAGAAGCTAACTGCTTCAGTTTTTTGGTCAGACCGTCCTCGGAGGAAACCGCATAATGGATAACCGCCATCAGTTTTTCTTTGGCTCTGGTCATCGCCACATACAGCACACGCATGGCTTCGCTGATACTTTCCGTACTTTTGCACCGGCTGATGACATTCCGCTGAAGTGTATTGAATTTCAGCAATTTTTCCCGATCCATCGTTTTCATGCCGAAACCCAAATCGGCATGATATAAAACCTCATCGGTATCATTACTGCCTTTGGCATTCAGTCCCGCTAAAATGCACACCGGAAACTCCAGTCCCTTGGAGTGATGGACACTCATGATTTTGACGGATTGGGCAGGAACCGTATCGGATACGCTGATCTCCGTGCCGTTTTCTTCCAGATAATGCAGATAGCGGACAAACTCTGTCAGACCGTTCCGGCCGCTGTTTTCATAATCCTGCACAAAGCTCATGAACTTGCGAATATTCTTCAAACGGATATCACCGTTTTCGGCCGCTGTCATCAGGGGCAGATAACCTGTTTTATCAAAAAACGCATTCAGCACTTTACTGACCGCCATCGTGACGGACAGTTTCCGCATTTCCTGAAACAGCCGCATAAAATAATCGGCTTTGTTCACCAAGGCAGAAGGCAGACCTTCCGGATTGGCCAGAAGATGGCAGATTTTATGAAAGAGGTATTTCCCCTGTCCCTGCGTTTTGATATCGGCCAAATCATCGGCGGTAAAGGCACAAACCGGACTGAGCAGTACCGCTAAAACCGGAATATCCTGAAGCGGGTTGTCAATCATTTTCAGCAGGGCTATCAGGATATTCACTTCATAACAGCCGAATAAGCTGTAGGGTTTGTCAATATAGGCAGGGATACCGCACCGATTCAGGGTTTCGGCATATTCCTGCCCATGCGTTGTTAAAAACCGCAGGAGTACGGCAAAATCGCCGTATTCCACGGGACGAAGGCGGCCTTCGTCCGTTACCAGCATTTTGTTTTCTACCTTTTCATGAATCCATTGGGCAATATATTTTGCTTCAAGAATATAGGCATTCGTGTCATCGTCTGCATTTTGTCCCGACTGTAGAGCAAAGCTGTCCAGCAGGTGGATTTCTGCGGCCGCTTCTGTGCCTTCGGGTATGGCAGGATAAGAAGCACCGGCGGTCAGGGCTTCTTCTTCGTTGTAGGTAATTTCTCCGACCCGTTCGGACATGATGGCATGAAAGACAAAATTGATACTGTCGATAATTCCTTCCCGACTGCGGAAGTTTTTATCCAAAATAATTTTGGCAGGAAAGAGCGGGTGTTCCTTGTCATAGGCCGATGCCTTCTGACGGCGTTTCTTAAAGATTTCCGGCCGTGCTTCACGGAAACGGTAGATACTCTGCTTGATATCCCCGACCACAAAAAGGTTATTTTCTTCCTGCGATACATAGCGGAAAATATATTCCTGCGTTTCGTTGGTATCCTGATATTCGTCCACCATAATCTGGTCATACTGCCGGGATAAATGACGGGCAAATTCCGTGGCATGAAAACCGGTTCCATCGTAGTCCACCAGTAATTGCAGCATCAGATGTTCCAAATCGGAAAAGTCGAGCAGACCTCTTTCTTTTTTGGCGGCAAAGTAGCGTTCTTCAAACAGCTTCAAAAGTGTACAAAGCGACTGTACCGCCGGATACAGCTGTTCGGTATCCCGCCGATAGGTTTCGCTGTCAATGCCAAAGATGGGAAGAAGGTTTTTTTCTATCTGTGCTTCGATATTGTCAAAGCAGTTCTTGACGGCGGCACAGTCTTCTTCACTGACGGAAACCTTTTTGCCGGTCGGCTTGCGATAGGCCACTTTTTCAAAGCCGCTGATACATTCGGAAATGCTGTCCCAGCGTTCCTGACTGACGGCCTCTTCCAGCTGCTCCAAAAAATGACGGAGATAGAGCAGTTTATTTTCGCCGCAGGTTTTAGTGCCGGTACAAAAAGCCGGTTGTGACAAGATGATCGCCGAAGCCTGATGGAGCATTTCCTTCAAATAAGGTAATGTCGTGCGGAGCTGTTCCAATGCCGCTGACGCATAAATCGTTTGCTGAATCGGAATGGCGGGATCGTAAAAAGACTCGGCCATCTTGAGCCAAAGCGATGGAAACGGATGGGAACAGCTTTTTTCGTAGAGGGACAGTATCGTTTTTTCCAAAGTCTGATCGGATTTTGAGGACGAAAGCAGTTCACTCAGGAATAAAAAGCCGCTTTCTTTGGCCTGATATTGTTCTTCCATCAGATCAGACAAAACCTTGCGTTTGATAACCGTGCTTTCCCCTTCGGAAGCGATCCGAAAATCCTGATCAATATCCAGCAGATAGAAGTTCTCACGAATCACCTTACTGCAAAAACTGTGAATCGTGCAGATATCAGCACTCGCCAATAAAGCCTGCTGACGGCGAAGCACCGTGTTGTCCGGTTCATAGAACAGTTTTTCCTCAATGGCCGAAGCAATACGGGAGCGCATTTCCTCGGCGGCGGCTTTTGTAAAGGTGACAATCAGCAGGCGGTCGGCATCAATCGGATGTTCCGGATCGGTCAGCAGACGAATGACCCGCTGTACCAAAACCCTTGTCTTGCCGGAACCGGCGGCCGCCGATACAATGACAGAACCGCCGTCCGCTTCGATAGCGTCCTGCTGTGCAGGGGTAAAAGACATTTTACTCATCGCTCGATTCCTCCTCCTGATTGATTTGTGCCATCGCTTCTTTGCCGTCTAAATTGGTAATCGGACGGGTTTTCTTACCCTCTTCAAATCCGCAGACCGTTCGATAATCGCAATAAGCACAGCCGTCCGTATCACTGCCCTTGACCGGCAGGCGTTCTATTTTTCCCTGATAAAGCGACTGCGCCATGTGCAGGAGTTTTTTATCAATATACGAGAAAATATGGCCGTAGCTTTCCAAATCAGCCAAATTTTTATTGGTATCCTGCACTTGGCCGTTTTTCAGTTTGGCCGGAATAAACAGACCGGCTCCTCCGCTTTCCATCGCCGCTAATACAGATGCATCGTTAATCAGCAGACCGTTCATGCGAAAAGCGGTTTGCTGATCTTTCAGCACACTGTCCGACTGATCGTCGGAATGGTAATCGCCTGTTTTGGAGAGAGGGGTAGACGGCATATAGAGAATACCGGCCGGAGCCAACGCATATTGGTCGTTTTCCGAATAGTATTCCGTACCGTTTTTCTGGATAATGGACAGGTACAAAAGCATCTGCATATTCAGACCGTAAAGCACATCGGACAAGCGGAATTTTTTATTGCCGGTTTTGTAGTCAATGATACGGATATACTTACAGCTGTCCTGCACATAGGTATCCACTCTGTCCACCTTGCCCACCATCTGAATACATTCTCCGGACGGCAGTTTCAGTTCATAAGAAGGGATTTCGCCCTGCGGACCGATTTCCAGTTCAAAATCACTCGGCACAAAAGCACTTGACTGCATTTCAGCGATCAGCCGCCGCAGCAGTACGGCCAAATTCCGCTTGATAATTTGAAGCTGTGCCAAAAAGCGTTCGGTGCGTTCCCCTTTTCCACCGATTTCCTGTAAATATTGGTCGATGTATTTATCAATCAGGGCAAGCAGTTCCGCAGAATTGGCCGCTGACAGACCGTCAAACCCTTCATTTTTCAAAATCTGCTCCAGCACAAAGTGAACAGCACTGCCGTATAAGCCCGCATCCATTTCCGCTCTTTTTCTGGGATAGGCTTTCAGACCGTAACGGCAGAAATACTTGAAGGGACATTGATAATACACTTCGGCCTGTGACGCAGAGAGCGAGATATTTTCGCCAAAAAGCTGTTTGGCTTTTGCGGGAACGGCAAAACGATACGGTTCGTCCAAGTGCATTCGTTCAATCGCCTGACAGGAAGCCGCATACTGCGGGGACTGCTTGAAGTAGGCCTTCAGCGTGGAAGAAACAGCGGAAGCAGTCTGCCAGCGCACCGCACATTCTTCAAAAGACTGCTGTTCGGTAAAGAAGTATTCCTCCGGATGCAGACCGGTATACCGCCGCACGGGTACTTTCGGCAGAATGGCAAGGATTTCTTTGATGATTACAGACGGTTCACAGTGTTCTCCCTTGGCATTGGAAAGATAACGGCTGACAAACAGCTTTTCTGATGGCAGGGAAAGTGCCGCATACGCATTGAATTTTTCTTTCTGCGAAAATCCTTCCAACGCATCATACAGCGGAAGCGATAAATCCAGCAGGGTCGTTCTTTCGCTATCGTTAAACAGCCCTGACACAACCGGCACCGCCGGAAAAACGCCTTCCAAAGCACCCAAAATGAACACGGCTTTTTGCGGCTGCATACGGATATGACCGGCTGTGCCGATGACCACATGATCCAGTGTCTGCGGAATATCGGAAAGCGGGTTTTTGCGGATCATCAGCCGCAGTAAATCATAATAGCGTTTGCTGTCCAGTGTGACGGACGATAAAACGGTATACATTTTATCCAGCAGTGCCATGGTAATATCCCAAATGCGGGCTTCTGTTTCCCGCTGTTTCAGTTCGGTGATTTCATCAAACTGCCAAACCAGCTGTTTCATTTTTTGGGCGGTTCCCAATTCCTCCAGCAGATAATAGACCGCCTTGGTCATATCCCCGCCGTTTTGAGCCGCTGACAATCTATCGGCAAAATGCTGAAGCGGCGTTACCACCTGCTGACGCAGGGTTTCGATATGAGCCAGCTCCGCTTCGTTACATTTTTCGGCATTCCCGTCCGGATTCATCGTAAACGGTTTCTTCCAACGCTTGCCGCGGATATCCCACAAATAGATATAGTTTTCCAGCTGATAAACATCCTGTATCTTCAAAGAAGTCATGTCGGTTTTCAGGTAGGACAGAATACTTTCGGTATTAAACGAGGTATGCACCGCTTCAAAAGCAGACAGTATCAGCCGAATGAGCGGTTTTTCTTCGAGCAGCTGCGGGTCGGACAAAAAGAACGGTATGTTATATTTCCGAAACTCATAGGGAATGATGTTTTTATACAAAGAAGCATCCCGAAAGATAACCGTGATATCCCGATAAGCATAGCCTTCCTCCCGTACCAGTCGAGAGATGGTTCTGGCCGCTTGCCGGACTTCATCATATTCATCTTCCGCTTCATAAATCTGTACCGCATAGTTATCAAACTCATACGGGTCGCCGTCAAAGCGGAACACCGACTCCTCTATTGCCGACAGAGAGGGATGCTGATAGCGATAGGTCTTTTCCTGCCACTGTACCGGTTCAACGGGAACACCGGCTTCCTCTGCGGCCGCTGTCAGCCATCGCAGGGTCATATCCGGCTCTTTGAAAATCGAACGATCGAGATGAAGAGCATCACTTTTATCACAGCACAACGCAACATAAACGGTTTCGGCTTGCCGGAGAATACATTGCAGAATCTTCTTTTCCTGTCCCGAAAAGCCGTTAAAGGCATCCACAAAAACGATTTTGCCGGCAAAATACGGGTACTCCAACAGTAAATCATACAGCCGTGTCATATCATCATCGGGGTCGGCATAGGTTTTTTGCAAAATGGCTTCATAGGCCGCATAAATAGCGGCTCCCTCCCGCAGCTTTTGCTGAAGGCGGTGATTGTCTGTTTGATAAGAGGCTTCCTGCAGCTGTTCCGGTGTAACGGCACACATCTTAAATTCATTCACGGCACCGAGCATCAGTTCAATAAAATCATTCTTCCGGCGGCGGCTGCCGTACAGCACTAACTGTTCCGCCATTTCTTCTGCCGCTAAACTCATCAGCACAGCCTTGGCTCCGTCGTCAATTCTCTTGAGCGTTTGATGCCCAAAGAGGTCTGTTACGGTATCATATAACCGCTTAAAGCTGAGTACCTGCACATGAGCCGCTTTTTTGGCTCCCAAGGTATCCAATATCCGCTTTTCATTCTGAAAGGTACTTTGTTCCGGTACCAAAAGAATGATATCCTTCTCATCAGCCAACCGGCAAATGCGGCGATGAATCGTTTCGGTTTTGCCGCTGCCGCTGCGTCCGGCTATTATTTGCAGCATGGTGTCACTTCCTTTCTTGTGATAGGATGATTATACCACAACTTCACGCAATTGTATGTGTCAAAAAATACCCTTTGAAAAAAATACACCAAACATTTTTTCATGTTTGGTGTACAAGCGTTATTCTCCCTGAAAATCGTCGTTCAGCTTATTCAGGCTGGCGGCTTTCAGATAGGCATTGATAAAACCGTCCAGATCTCCGTCCATCACAGCGCCGATGTTGCCG
>CADCOZ010000157.1 GCA_902803125.1 uncultured Ruminococcus sp. | reverse complement strand
GCCTGTCATGATAACCGATCATGCAGACGATGCCCCTGAAAGCCAAACGGAGGAATCTCCCGCAGAGGTTTCCACCCCGCCATCTCCCAAAAAAGAGTAACAGGCTCTGAGGGGAACGTCAACGGAGTTGACAGGGGGAGTTCATACCAACAATCACTTCAAAAGGAACTCCCTCCGACTCTTCGAGCCATCTCCCTCAAAGAGAGCGGCTGTGACAGGTACCTTCATTTATCACCGAACTCACCGTTATTGCAAATACAAGGCCAAACTAAAAAGCACAATAGCCTCCGGCACTGGAGTTCCACATCAAAAAAAAGCATTATAGCCCGCCAAAAAAGCAGGTTATAATGCTTTTTTTATTCTATTCTTCGCTTCTCATGAAAAGTGTCTGTGCTTTTGATGCGGGCATTTTTCAAGGTCGGGAGGTGTCTGTCGGGGACAGACACCTTTAGAGCCTGTTTAATTGCGTATCATTCTGCTGTTTCTTTTTTCTTCTTTTTCAGCTTTGGCAGCATAACGAGCGTGGTGCCAAGGATACCGAGAGCCAAGCCGCTAATACCGGCCAGAGCCAAGTAACCTGCGTTGAAAGCGGAGGCCGTAGATGTGGAGCCGCCTGTTGTGTTGGCTCCTGTCGAGGTGGATTCTGCAAAGGCGGTTTCGTCACCCTTCCAGAAGAGATACATACCCTCGTTGTCCTCACGGTAGCAATAGGCGGTGTCGTCTAACTTTGCCGCATTCTCAAACGTGAAGAAGTGCAGACAGCCGTTGCAGTCTGCGGGCTTTTTGTCGCTGCCCTTCTGGAGTACAAGCGTATCGGCCAGAATGGGATTGCCCTTGGCCGCCGATCGGTTCACATACATGGCCAGCCATTGTATGCCCACGTCGGCGTTGATATCGGCGGCATCGCCGCAGCCCCAGCTCTTATAATCCGAAACACCGTTCTGTGCGTTCGTATGAATGCCGATTTCCTGACGGTTGCATTTTACGACATCGTAATAAGCGAACTGGTCAAAGTTGATGATCTTGATCTGCTTGCCGTTTTTGTCGGTGGTGTAGCTAACGATATCCACCTCGTCAACGATCATGACGGGTATCATCGTAAAGTCACGGTGATAATATTTGTAGATCTGCACGCCTTTGAGAGCCGCCGCCGCAATCATCAGCGCACCGCCGATGCCCATCAGCCATTTGCCTGCCGTATTGACCGGCAGCACGTCCTGAAGATTCTCACGGGCTTCAAATTTATCAAATTCCCCGTTCATCTTTATCCATATGCCTTCGTCTTCATCCCACACATTATAAGCATCACCGTTGATTATTTCCAAAAGACTGGTTACTTCTTTCTGTGTTTTTGCAAACATAACGGCGCCGGTAATCATAGAAATGCCGCCAAGAACGAAACCGGAATAGGAAATTATATCCATCATACCGCCCTCGTCCCAAAGATTGTCATAAGGACTCTTGCCCAGATTCTTCTGCATCAGCGCATCGCTTGTCAGAGCCACACCTTTGCGGAAGATGGCACGGTTGATACCGCTGTAGATGGAGATGCTCTCCAACTCCTTACCGTCCTTATCCTTGAAAATCTCACCGGCGGAAGGGAAGGTTGCTTCCATAGCGGAATCACTGTCGGAAGCGACCCTTAACAGGGTTGAAAGAGTAAGAAATTGCAGTCCGGCCCGCTGACCTTCGGAGAGAGCCGCCGCCAGCGGTGCAAAGTAGGAATATTCCTCGCTGTAATCCACCGTATCGTCTTCGGGGCGTAAGAAATTGTAGAGCGTTTCGCCCCATTCGCCGGAATAAGCCACTTCCTTGATAGCATTATAATAGGTAAAAATGCGGACGAATCGGTCGTATTCTTTCTTGAAGCGATCCTTATCCTGTTCACTCAAATCATTGAAATATTGCGTTAATTTTTCGTCATACGCTTCGTCACTGTCATCGCCCTGCACAAGGTCATTGTCCTCACAGTATTTCTCAAACCAAAGAATATCTTCGTGAACATTGATCCAGTCAGAGGCCAACAGCTTTGAATAGTCCTCAAAATGTGCCGCTAAAAGACTCATAGCGGCGGAGGGAGCCAAATTCTGTCCCTTTGCTTCGGGTGCAAACTCGGCAATACGCTCCACAAGATCCTCGCCGGTCAAACCGTCCAGACGGTCAAGCCATGAGTTCTCATTGGTATCGGTGGCCAACGCCAGAATCTTCTCGACGTTCTGAACGGCGGGACCGGTGCTTTCCAGAATGATTTGCTGGAAGTCCGCAACCTTTAGCTTATCTTCCTTTGAGAGTTTGTTATAGGCTTCGTCACCGATTTCGGTCTTTGTTTTGTTCAGCAACAGGTCGCCCAGCGGCTTGCCGGTATCGTTCACGGCAAATTCCCCGTTCGGGTCGCCGTCAAAGAACTTGTTGAGCAGGTCGTGTGCTATCTGTGCTCTTTTTTTGCCGCCTTCACTGCCTTTGCCGTTGTAGTTGTCACGGTACTCATTCAGTGCGGGTATGAAGGTTTTGATAAACTCGTCAATGTTCGCCTTTTTCTGTGCTACAAGACTTTCATAGTCGTCGAAGCTGTAGCCTTTCTGATCATTCGTACCCATATTCATGACTGCCATATCGGTAATGGCTTCGTTCGGGTCATCGGTACGCTTGATGCCCAGCACGGCTACGGCGTTCTTAATGCCTGGCGCATGGGAACTCTTGCCCTCGTTCAGGTCAAAAAGAGGCTCCCAGCCGTGCTCCCTGAGCCATTTTTCGGCATCCTCTTTCTTCTCGCCGTAGGCAATAAATACGTCCTTGACGTATTGGCCGCTGTTGGGTTCCGCTTCGGCGCTTACGGCCACCGCTGAGGTCATAAGCATCAGCGCCAGCACCAGCAAACAGGATAACAGTTTGACAGAAAATGATCTTTTCATTTTGATCCACTCCTTTTCATAATGTCATTTGACTTTCTCGGAAGTCTATTGTCCGGCAGAGAGCGGTTGGAAGTGATGGCCTCGCTGTTGAACGGAACGGTTTCTTTTTCGTTCATCATTTAGCCCTCCTGCCGGATGTGATAGCTCGTTCTGTCATCATCTATATTTTACTATACATAGAAGTCTAATACAATAGGAGGTTCCAGAGTGTCACCCCTCGTCGGATAAAATAAATGCTTGTTGTTTTGTAGAAAATGTTTAGTCAAATATGATAAGCTTCAGTATCGAGAACGTCTTTTCATTATTTTCAGAAATGGTTCCAGAATGTCACCTCCTATTTACCGAAAAATGGCGGTAGGCTTCTTGTTTTTTTCTTTTTTTTCAGTTAAACTATTATTCAGAAAAAATCATGAGGAGCGATTTGTTATGAGTATGCTTTTTGCAGAAACACTGAAAAGATTGCGAACAGAAAAGGAAATCTCACAGCGGGAGTTGGCCGAACGAATCTATGTGACCCGCTCCACCATCACCAGGTGGGAAAGCGGCAGCCGTCTGCCGGATGCTGCCATGATTGCCCGTCTGTCCGGTGTCTTGGGCGTTGATAGCAATATTCTGCTCTCGGCCGCCGCACAAAGCGACGAATCCCCTCATGTCATCATGGTGGACGACAGAAAGCTGATTCTCACCGGCGGCTTGCCGATACTGGAAGAGGTCATGCCCGAAGCGACCGTCACGGGCTTTACCAATCCGACCGAAGCAATTGAATACGCCAAAGCCAACCGTGTGGCTCTCGCTTTTTTGGATATTGAGCTGAGAAATATCAGCGGGCTGGAGCTGTGCAGCACACTGCTTGATATCAATCCCCGTACCAATGTGATTTATCTGACGGCCTACTGCAATTATGCCCTGGATGCCTGGAGCACGGGAGCGAGCGGCTTCATGCTCAAGCCAATCACCCCTGAAAGCGTCAGGGAACAGCTCAAGAAACTGAGATATCCATTCTGGACGGGAGGCGGAGATAAATGAACCACCCGCTCATTGAAATTGGCTTTTTTATCAGCGGCGCAATGGTGACAATGATGGTGATAGGTATCGTATTATCTGCCCTTATGCCGGCCCTCGACCGGTGGAGCAGACAATTTTTCGTCACATTTTTCGCCCTTCTTCTGACGTATGCCGTTATCCTTTCTATTGATATGATAATCTTCCCCAAACCCGATATGGCTTCTGTGGAAAGAGTAATCGTCATTCTTGAATATACGTTTTTCTCTGTGCTGACATTTTTCCCAATGATCTATATGATCCATTTCTGCGGAGAAAGCCTGAAAAACAGCGTACTGTTCCGTACCGTGATAGCACTGTGGTGTGTGTTCTTCATACTGCTGATCGCTACTCAATTCATGGATATGTTCTACTACATTACACCGGATAATCAATACTTCCGGGGACCTCTGTTCCCTCTGATGCTGTCTCCGCTGGCTGCGATTATGCTTCTCAACATAGGAAGTCTGATGGCCAAACAGAAAAAGCTCTCAAGACGTATCTTTTTCGCTCTTTTCGTCTATATGCTGCCAACAACGATACTCGTTACCCTATATATGTTTGCCTCTGTCGATATATTAGTTACATTTTGGATGACCCTCTGTGCCATCACAATGTTCGCTTTGATTCTTACGGATAACATGAAGCAATATATGCAGCAGCAGCGCAAGATTGCCCATCAGCACGCCAGCGTCATGGTGCTGCAAATGCGGCCGCACTTTATCTATAATACCATGATGGGCATTTACTACCTTTGCGACCAGGACCCGCAAAAGGCCAAGCAGGTCACTCTTGATTTTACCACCTACCTGCGCAAAAACTTTGCCGCTATCGCCAGCGAGGACACCGTTCCGTTCAAGGATGAGCTGGAACATACCCGTGCTTACCTTGCTGTTGAGCAGGCTCAGTTTGAGGACAGTCTTTTTGTCCGCTTTGATACACCGCACACCCTGTTCCGTCTGCCGCCGCTGACCCTGCAGCCGATCGTTGAAAACTCTGTTAAGCACGGCCTGAGTGCCTGCACCGATCCGATCCACATCACGGTCATTACCCGACAGACCGATTCGGCCAGTGAGATTATCGTGGAGGACGACGGGCCGGGCTTCAAGCCGGTCGATGACAACGAGCCGCATATCGCTCTGAATAATATCCGAGAAAGGCTTGAGATGATGTGCAGGGGTAAGCTGGAAATCTCACTGCGTGAGGGCGGCGGCACTTCGGTAAAGGTCATTATCCCGCTGCCAAGTCATTGACATTGTAATGATACCGGCTATACGCTGTTTTCTGCGCATACTGCCGTGCAAGGTCATGTGTTTGTTTTTTCTGCTCATGTCTGTGCCTCCTTTCTCAGACTAAATTCTACCACTTTTTTTCTTCTCAAGGTAAATTCCTCCGTAAATTCCACTGTGGAATTTACTTTGAGAATTTAATCTTCAAAAAAATCTTGAAGATTTTATAAAAATCCCTTGACCTGCCTTCGTTTTTGTAGTATAATATTACTTGTTGCTGGAATAACTCAGTTGGTAGAGTACCTCACTCGTAATGAGGAAGTCGAGGGTTCAAGTCCCTTTTCCAGCTCTTAGGAATAGGGC
>CADCOZ010000156.1 GCA_902803125.1 uncultured Ruminococcus sp. | reverse complement strand
GATTCATGACGGCTGTCCAGACACGCAGCCGTTCACGTTCACCACTTGTCGACGCCCCTCCATGACCGTGGTGCTTCAAGGAGGGACGCTCATCGCTTACGCAGCGACGAGGTCAACGGAATAATCGTTGTCGTTTGTTTTTATGTCTGCGGATTTTATAGCGGTTCCACAGCGCCGCTGCTCGCTTACCGAAGCTCCTGCTCCCTGTCGAGACCATTACGCTCCCGTATATCTATATAACGTTTCACGCTGCGTTTTTAAGGAGATGAACGGCGGGATTTCATCGCACGTTCAATATCTCTTTTCGCACTTTTAGCGGCCATGTCGGCTCGCTTATCGTACAGCTTTTTGCCCTTGCAAAGACCAACCTGCACCTTCACCCGTGAACCTTTGAAATAGAGGGACAGCGGAATCAGCGAAAAGCCGTCCTGCTTCACCTGTCCCAGCAGACGCATAATTTCCCGCCGGTGCATTAGTAACTTCCGCACCCGCAAAGGGTCTTTATTAAAGATATTGCCCTGCTCATAGGGGCTGATGTGCATTCCCCGAACAAACAGTTCTCCTTCTTCAATGGAACACCATGCATCCTTCAGGTTCACACGTCCCTGTCTGATAGATTTCACTTCTGTGCCACACAATTCAATGCCGGCTTCAAAACTTTCCATGACAAAAAATTCATGGTACGCTTTTTTATTCTGTGCAATCGTTTTCATGCTTTCTTTTGCCATGAGAAAGTCCTCCTTTCCGGTCATAAAATACAGAAAATGGCTTTGGGGGTTGGCTGTCGGCCACGCTATCGACGCACACTTGTCCGAAACGGCAACAGCGGCTGACCGCCAATATTTTTGTGTTGACCTGCCCATCGCTTGACAGGAGCCGCCGGTTATAGTTCCTTCCGATCCTTCAGCGAACACGCCAAGGTAAACTCGTCCGTATAATCCAAATCGCCGCCCAGCGGTACGCCCAAAGCCAAGCGGGTAACTCTGATGCCCATTGGTTTGACACAGCTGGCAATATAATTCGCAGTGATTTCTCCGCCAACGGTGGTGCCGGTGGCTAAAACCACTTCCTTCACCGTTCCCTGCTTCAAACGATCCATCAGTTCCGGCAAACGGATTTCCGTGTCCGAAACCTTCGCCATCGGTGACAAGGTTCCCTGCAATACATGATACAGCGGACGAAATACTTCTGTTTTCTCCACGGCGATAACACTGCTGATGTTCTCCACCACGCACAGAATACTTTTGTCCCGTGTCGGGTCGGAACAGATGGAACAAATCTCCTTATCCGTCAGGTTGAAGCAAATCGGGCAGTAGTGCAGTTTCTGTCTGGCTCCTATAATGGCCTCGGGCAGTTTTTTGGCTTCTTCGGGCGGGAGTGTCATGAGATAATAGGCAATCCGCTCCGCTGTTTTGACCCCGATGCCGGGCAGCCGCCGGAACTGTTCTGTCAGCAGCTCCAGCGACGGTATCGTGTACTGTCCCATTATCAGAACAGACCGGGAACATTCAGTCCGCCGGAAATTCTATCCATGGTAGCGGATTTTTCATCTCTGGCTTCTCTGATGGCTTCATTTACAGCGGCTATCACCAAATCTGCCAACATATCAATGTCCTCAGGGTCAACAACTTCCTTGCTGATGGTCAGTGACTTCACTTCCAAGGCACCGGTCACAACCGCTTCCACGGCTCCGCCGCCTGCTTTGGCGGTATACTCTTTCACATCAAGAGCTTTGGACGCTTCGTCCATCTCTTCCTGCATCTTCTGAGCCTGACGAGCCAGCTGCTGAATATTCTGCTGGGAACCTCCGCCGGCATTAAATCCTTTTGGTAATCTTGCTTTCATGATAATGTCCTCCCTTTTTTGACATAGCGAATATTTTTGTTTATATCACCGCAAATATCTGCGGCAGAAAAGAGGTATCCGAAGGATAACCTCCCCGGAATCTTATGTGAAAACACCTTATCAAGAGCCACTCGATGACGTGCCGCTGTTTTCCACCGGCACACCGGCCGCTTTGAGATCCGCCATCAATTGGGTCAGCGGGTCGTCCTGCTGTTTCGGTTCATCCGGATAGGAATAACGTCCCAACTTGTATTCCTGACCGGTCACCTGCCGAATGATTTCCCGCATCCGGTCACGGTTAGTCTGCTTCCGCAGCAGTTCAAAACAGATATCGTTTGGAGAATCCACCAACACATATTTTCCGCTGATATAGGCACTGCTTCCTTCAAATCCCATGCCAATCGCTTTGGAATACTGCATCATCGCTTCAATCACTTCCGGCCATTCTGCCATGGGAACCGCATTCTGCCGCAGTTTTTCCATTTCTTCCCTGTCGGGACGGATGACCGGCACGGTCGTTCGGCGGGATGACCCCGCAGAAGCAGCGGGCGGCGGTGCTAACAGAGCCGGATTCTCCCGCAGCTGTAGCAAAGCCTTTTCCAAAGCGGCTATCCGAGGTTCCAGCGAAGCCGTTTCTGTTTTGGATTCGGCGGCACACAGCTTCACCAGCGTCATTTCCATTTCAATCCGCCGGTTTACGCCGTGCAGCATACGGTCATAGGCATTTTGCAGGATATCCAGCATCGCAATAATCTGCGGTAAAGAAAGCTGTTGAGCCTGTTCGGCGGTTTTGCGGAAATCCTCTTCCGACAGCACCAACACACCTTCTGTGTTTTTCATGGTACGCATCAGCATCATCGAGCGAAAATGCTCAATCAATTCTTCACACAGTCTTGCCATATCCTTGGCCTCTCGGTGCAGGGCATCAATAATTTCAATGGCTCCTGCCGTTTGATGGGTCAGAATACAGTCCGCTAACGCTATCAGACGGGTTTTGTCTGCCAAACCGGCTGTTTTCCGTACCTGTTCTTCGGTGATATGTTCACACTGCCCCATCACTTGGTCAAGCAGTGATAAGGAATCTCTCATCGCTCCATCGGCAATACCGGCTATCAGCAGTGCGGCCTCATGGTCGATGGTACAGCCCTCCTGCTGACAAACATACGTCAACCGGTCGGCAATATCCTGCGGCGGAATCCGATGGAAGTCAAACCGTTGACAGCGGGACAGAATCGTTGCGGGCAGTTTATGCACCTCTGTGGTAGCCAGAATAAACAGCACGTGCGGCGGCGGCTCCTCCAGTGTCTTAAGCAGAGCGTTGAATGCCCCGATGGACAGCATATGTACCTCGTCAATAATATAGACACGATAGCGGGCATTCGCCGGCGTAAAATCGGCTTCTTCCCGCAGCATACGGATATCATCGACACCGTTGTTGCTGGCGGCATCAATTTCCGCCACATCCATAATACTGCCGTCATCAATACCTTTGCAGATGGCACATTCCCCGCACGGGTCACCCTCTATCGGGGACAGGCAGTTAACCGCCTTGGCTAAAATTTTGGAACAGGTTGTTTTGCCGGTACCGCGGGAGCCGGTGAACAGATAGGCGTGAGCGATCCTATTGGACATCAGTTCATTTTTCAAGGTGACTGTCACCTGCGGCTGGCCGATGACATCCGCAAAGACACGCGGTCGGTATTTTCTGTATAAAACCCTATACATACCACACACGTCCTTTCAGGATTTGGTACCAACAGCGAAAACAGCTAAAAAAAGCAAGACAGCCCGTAAAAACGGTTCTTCATACCCTTGGATATACGGACGAACAGACGAGCTGTATCGCACAGAACCACACGCTTAATGCTGCTCGGTCCCCCGCCTGACATGGTTCACGCTGCTCCGTCGTACAGAGCCTGCCCGACCGTATATCCAAGGATATGAATCTGTCTTGTAACATCAGCACTCTTATTATACTATAATAAAATGAAAAAATCAACAGTATTTTTTGGTTTTTTTTACGGAAAAAAGGCTTCTTTCCTCCGAAAAATCCTGTTGGAGGGCGTTGCCCTCCAAACCTCCCAGCGGGGCTTTGCCCCTG
>CADCOZ010000155.1 GCA_902803125.1 uncultured Ruminococcus sp. | reverse complement strand
CAAAAGAAGCCTGTTTTTAAGGCGTATTTACGTTATTTATCAACCATACGAAAGTGTGTTACCATTTGGCAAGGGGACTACTGCGGATATTTATATCCACAAGGACATTCCGGATCTGATAGAGGAGATGGCCAAATTAAAGAAGCAGTTATTGTGTGTGAATTGTGTGTACAGCAAAAAAGCAAAAAAAGAACCCGCTCTCGAAATACACATCGAAAGCGGGTTTCTTTGGTGGAGATAACGGGGCTCGAACCCGTGACCTCTTGACTGCCAGTCAAGCACTCTCCCAGCTGAGCTATACCCCCGAACTACAAGAGTTATTATAGCATATCAAAATGCAAATTGCAAGCATTTTTTTATATTTTTTTCGAAAAAAATCGTTTTTTTTCTTGTTTGGATTTCCGATTGACACCCCCTTATGATATGTACTATACTAAAGACAGCATGAGCAACAACCAACAGCGAATAGGAGGCCAATAATAATGAAAACGATGTCCAAAGGTTTTGAAAAGGCAGTGTCTGTTCTTATGGCAGTGCTATTGATGGTCTGCGGTACGGCGGCGGTTTACGGTATCGGCTTGACGGCATTGGCGGCAGAAGCCTTCACTTATCAGCACAATCCGGAGTTGGAACCGTATGTGATGAACGATATCGTCAGGGACGAAAACGCCGTTTACGGGTTTCGCCCCAACGAAACAGGCAGTCTGAAGCAATATGCGGATCTGGATTGGAGCGACGAAATAATGGTTGAACAGTGTCGTCAGGATCGGATTGCCTATCATCAAAGCATTGCATCCATGTATGAAATGCTTCGTCAGATGATCCATGAACACAAAAGCATGGAGGAAATAGCCCATGCGGTCAGTGCCAAGAGAAATGAACTGCGGTGGGAATCCTATAAGGATGACCCCGAAGGACTGGAGAAACTCAAAGAAAGAAACCTTGAAAAATACGGCCATGAAGAAGGACCCCTTCCGGAGGAACTCTATGAAAAATACGGTTCATGGGAAAAGGTCATTGAAAAAGCGTTTAGTTCCAATGCCGGCATGGATGCCTGTCTGGGTCTGTATGACGATTATTACGACATTTATATCTTGCTGGGCATGATATCCGGAGAGCCGTCCCACGAGGATTCGGAAGACCAATCCCACGAGGATTCGGAAGAACCGTCCCACGAGGATTCGGAAGACCAATCCCAAGAGGATTCGGAAGAACCGTCCCAAGAGGATTCGGAAGACCAATCCCAAGAGGATTCCAAAGACGAGCCGACAGTAATATCAGTTGTTGCACCGGATGATAAGGGCTTTTCGACCGGCCACCATACAACAGGTTCCTTTGTGATGCTTCTGATGACGGTGTCCGGGATTTCCTTCATCGTTATTTTCCTGACGAAACGATCCGGCCAAAAGGAAAATGCTTAACCGTTTTGCACCCAAAAAACCCGCCTTCCGATAGGGATAGGCGGGTTTTTCAATTGGCATATAAAAGGTTTCGGACGCAATCGCACCGGCCTTGACGGAAAACGAAATCTTTCATCAAGTTAAAAGTTTTTCGCAAGCTTTTCAAAGGCTTGTGGGCGACACGAAGTTAGTCCCTTTAGGGAGTTCAGGGGCAAAGCCCTCCAACATTCCGTGGGGTGGGGATTAGGTTTTAGCGGGGGTCAGTGCAACTTCTATGACGGTGTTGTTCATGTTCAGAACACGGGTATAGGTCATCTTGTCGGCAATCGCTTTGATCAGGCTGATGCCGCCCAGCTGGAAGGTTTCACTTTCTTCCGGACTGTATTCTGTCGGATTGAACGGCACACCGTCATCCCGTACCCGCAGAATCATCTTGTCATCGGCCTGCGACAGACTGATGTCAATATAGTTCGGCTTGTTTCCTTTGTAACCGTAACGGGCAATATTTACCGTCAATTCCTCGGCGGCAATACCAATCGCATTGTATTGCTCCGGCGGGACGTTGTGCGCTTTACAGCACTCAATCAGCTGTCGGGAAATCTCCACGGCCTGCTCAGCGGTTCCCTGAACGGTAATGTCCGCCCAGTTTTCTCTGTCTTTTTCCGGTATCATCAGGAAGCCCTTCTGCGGCAGCTTGCCACGCTTCTGCTGAATGATTCGATAGACACAAACACACGCAAAGGTCAGACCTTCCGTGACAACGGCGGCGATACTGATACCGAGTACACCAATGGTACCGATAAACAGCATGGTGACCGGTACCAATATCACGAAACCGTCCAGCACGGTATCAATCGTAGAGAGTTTCGCTTTGAGAATGGTCGGGTAATACACCTGCACCACACGGTTGGCGGCATACAGTCCGAAACTGAGGCTGAACAGCCGTACACTGAGCATGGCTTCTTCATACAGATCCGGCTTGTTGAAGGAAAAGATCGTCAGAATGATCTGCGGCCAGATGATGAACACCGCCGTCAGTACGGCCACGGCTACACCGCTGAAGAGAACGGTTCTTCTGACCAATCGGCGGATACCGTAATAATCTTTTTCGCCGTAGAGAACGCCGCCGATGGTCTGCACCACGCCGATAATGCCCTCCACAAACAGCCTGACAATATTGACCGAGTTGATGCACACGGCGTAGATCGACATATTATCCGCACCGAGGGTATTCTGAATAAAGGCGTTGAGGATATAGTATTTCAGAATCAGCATGACAAAATACATAGCCTGCGGCAGACCGTTTTTGATGACCGTGCCGATGGTTTTGATTTGCCTCAGTCCCTCACGCAGACTGAACCGCAGCATTCTCTTTTTGGAGAAAGCATAGGGAATGATCATAAAGATGCCGACACCAAAGCCGATGATGGACGACAAAGCCGCTCCCGTCATACCCATATTGGCGTATTTCAGAAAGATATAGTCAAGAATCAGGTTGACGGCGTTGGCGACGACAAAAGCCGCCGCTCCTAATTTCGGGTTGTTGTCTACCGTCATCATATTGGCCAGCACCAGACATACATTGAGGGTGGGAATGAAGCAGATAAAGATGAACAGATACGGCTCCAGCAGTGCCTGTAATTCAGGGGTCGAAGCCAACAGCAGGGTCAGCGGGTGGGTGATGAAGAAGGACAGGACGGTAAACAGCAGGGACACTGCTGTTACCGCAACGATACAAACGGAAAAGACTCCGGAAGCCTCTTTGATTTGCCGCTTGCCTAACATGACGGAAATCGTGATGGCACCGCCTACGCCGATGGTAAAGCCAAACATCTGCATGAAGCACAGTGCCGGCATACTCAGGGAGATGGCGGTCAGGCCGTCAATGTCAATGAACATACTGACCAGAATACTGTCCACAATATTGCCCAACTGCATCGCTACGACCATCAGAATTCCCGGCACCAGATAGCTGTTAAATTTTCGCTTGATCAGATAGTCATTTCTTGTCATGGCTTAATCCTCCGTGAAGAAGCCGAAGCCTTCCAGTGCGTCAAACGCATTGGCCAGATAGTCCTCGTTGATGATCGGCCACTTGAAACCAAGCTGATACAGCATTTTGGTGGTAAAGCTGTTGTCGTGTCCGATAAAGAACTGTGCGGCTTCGCCGGCAGAAGATTTATAGGAAATCAGCGGTGAAAGAATTTCGTTCATCTTCTCATCGGACAGTGCTTCGTTGAACGCCTGCTGGAATTCCTGCATCTTGACGGTTTTAATCGGAATGCCGATACGGTTCATGGCTTCCACTACATCGCCCATCTGCACATGGTGTCCGTTGGTGGCATGGAATACCGTGAATTCATGAGCGGTAGTGGACAGGGTGACAACCGCCGCCGCTGTGCAGTCGATGGGGGAGAACTCCACCGGTCTGTCCAGAGCTGCCACCGGCATCATGCCCAGTTTGGCATAGGCTCGCAGACTGCGCATAAAGTTATTGGTAACAAAGTTGATTTGGAATTCACCGTCACTGTAACGGCTCATCAGGTTGCCGACACGGACAATCATGCCGTCCAGACCGTCCTTTTCAACGGCTCTCAGCAGTACCTGTTCGGCCTTGAACTTGGTGTTGGCATACTTGTTATCAAGGTTCTGTCCGAAATACAGTTCGTTTTCGTGAATCTTTTTGTCGGGGTTGAGTTTATCGGTGGTGCCGGTGCCGGCCACGCTGACCGTAGAAACCTGCACCAAACGGCGTTTGGCCTTGATGCAAAGGTCAATCAGGTTTTCCACACCGTGCCAGTTGATGCGGTCAAGGGTATCATCCTGCACAAAATGCTTCACGCAGGCCGCACAGTTGATGACCGTGCGGAAGTCATACGCATCGAGGGACAGCACCAAATCCCTGTCGGTGATATCGCCCTTGATAACGTGAATGCGGCTGCCGAACAGCTCTGCCATCGGGTTGTCAAAGTAGTACATGAGCATATTTTTCAGTCGGTGATCGGCCGTATCACTGTTGGCTCTCAGCAGACAGTAAATGGTTTTGTCGGTGGTGTCGAGCAGACATTTCAGCACATGGATACCAAGGAATCCTGTGGCACCCGTCAGCAGGATATTACCGGTGTCCACCGCTGTTTCCTTCACGTCATCGGTCGCAAAGGCGGCTGTGTTATGTGAAAGGGCGTTGCTTTCGGTAACCTTCATTTCCTCCTTGGCTTCGGGGGTCGTCTGCATCTTGCCGCTGGTGTATTTTTCCATCGCTTCAACGGTGGGATAGTCGAATATATCCTTGAATGCGATGGGGAGCTGTTCCATCATGGCTTTCATGGCAATCTTGGAAGCCGTCAGCGAGGTGCCGCCGATTTCAAAGAAGTTGTCGGTAATGCTGACCTTATCGGTACCGAGGGCATAGGCAAACATACCGCAGAGTTTCTCCTGCAAGGCTGTTTTCGGTGCCACATAGTCCCGTTCTTCTGCTTCTACCACGGGTTCGGGCAGGGCTTTCTTATCGACCTTGCCGTTGGCGGTCATCGGAATGGCATCCAACTGTACAAAAACAGAGGGAACCATATACTTGGCCAGACTCTTGCCCATGTGAGCGGCCAAATCGGCGGTATCCACCTTGACACCTGCCGCAAAGTACGCACACAGATACTGTCCCGCCTGTTCGCTTTCCTTGACCAGCACCACACTGCGGGTCACGGACGGATAGGCGTTCATCACGTTTTCGATTTCATCCAGTTCGATGCGCAGACCTCTGAGCTTCACCTGATTGTCCATTCTGCCCATGAAGTAAATCTTGCCGTCCCGACCCCAGCGGGCGAGGTCACCGCTTCGGTAAGCCGGCAGGCCGTTAAAGGTAATGAACTTCTCACGGTTCAGCTTTTCGTTGGCCACATATCCTCTGCCGACACATTCGCCGAGAATCGTCAGTTCACCCGGCACATCACACGGCAGTTCATGGCCGTAGGGATCCAGCATGACCACCTTTGTATTACACAGCGGCTGTCCGATGGTGATTTTGTTCGAGGTCAGATAATCAATCGAGGTGGTAATGGTGGCTTCGGTGGGGCCGTAACCGTTGTGAATCTTGGCCGTGATGCCGGCACGGCGCATTTTGTCATAGAGCGGAGCGGGGAAGGCTTCTGCACCGATATCAATCGCCTTCATGCGGCACAGCACCTTGGCGACCTGCGGCACATCCAGCATATTGTTCATGTAGGACGGTGTACACTTCATGACATCAACACCGGTTCTCTGCATCATTTCGGCTAAGAGAACAGGGTTGTTGATTTCCTCATCCGTAGCCATAGCCACGGTGCCGCCGTGATACAAGCCGAGGCTTTCTTCCAGCACGGAAACGTCAAAGGTCAGCGCCGCCAATGCTAAGGATACCGTCATGTTATCGACAAATTCGCAGGACTGGACGTTAATCGGGTCATGATGGACGAAGTTCACCAGTGAATGATGCTCAATCATCACGCCTTTGGGCTTGCCTGTCGAGCCGGACGTATAGATGCAGTAGCAGAGGTTTTCGGGCTGTACAAGCGTTTTGGGGTTGTCGGTTTGGCCGGTTGTCAGCATGGTTTCCATGACGTGTACTTTCATGCCGGCTTTCTCAAACAGGGCTTTGCGTTCCTCAGCGAGAGCCGCTGTGGTAACAAGGTGCTTGGCACCGGAGTTTTCGAGAATATAAGATACACGGTCATCGGGATAGTCGGGTGCCAGCGGCATGAAGGCGGCACCGGCTTTCAGGACACCTTCACGGGCAGCATAAGCGTAAACCGTTCTCGGCATCATCACGCCGACCATTTCATCTACCTGCACACCGCCGCCGATGAGGTTCCACGCCACACGGTTGGCGTTTTCGTTCAGCTGTGTATAGGTCAGCGATACGTTATTGGCAATCACAGCGATTTTGTCGGGGTGCTTTTCAACCTGCTCCTCAAAGAGCTTATTGCAGGTGGTATAGGGTATCTTGACCTCGGTAGCGTTGAAACCGTCAATCCGTTTGGCGGCTCCCTTGGTCATGACGGACACCTCTTTGAGCAGGGTTTTGACCGTGAACTGCTCGGCGGTCTTTTCCATGCAGGCCACAAAGCCACGCATAAAGGCTTCTGAATAGCGGTCGGAACGGTAGTCGCAGGCGAACAGCACCTTGCCCTTTCGTATCGCCACATTGATGTTCAGCGGAGCCTTGGCCTCACCGAGTGCCAGCGAAATCATTTCGGCACGGGCGCCGCCGATTTCGGTAAAGGCAAAGCCATCGCCCTGATAGGCAAACATGATGTCCGCCGGAATGTCATAGGCACGGGCGATTTCCGCAAAGGAATAGATGTCGTTTTCCATACTGCCAATGAGCTGTTCACCGGTGGTTTTGAGCAGGTCGGTTACCTTGATGTCGCCGCCAAGGTTACAGTAAACCGGGAATGTCTTGACCAACATGGTCACGGAACGAGCCAAGCGGGAATCGTTGCGGCCGTTATAAATCGTGGTATAGACGGCTTCGGTCTTGTAGTTGTATTTGGCCAGCACAAAGGCAAAGACGGCGTTAAAGAAGGCGTTCAGCGTGACACCGTTCTTTTCACAGAAGGCCTTGACGGCACTGATATCCATGGTGGACGGTATCTTGAACTGATGGGAGGACGGCTCCGGCTCGTTCACATCTCTGGACGGCAGGAAATCGGAATCCGCCCCGCTGAACAGTTGGTCATAGTAAGCCTTCGCTTTGTCATAGGCTTCACTCTGACGGGCTTTTTCCTCAGCCAAAGCCGCTTCAAAGCCGGTATAGCTTTCGGTTTCGAGGGTCGCACCGCCGTAAGCCGCATTGATATCCTCAATCATAACCGCTTCGCTGGTGCCGTCACAGATGATATGGTGGAACTCTAAGAAGAGATAGTTGGTTTCCTTGGTTTGGTAAATCTTCACACGATAGAGCCTGCTGTTCAGCAGGTCAAAGGGCTGTACCATGTTATCGGGCAGGGTGTCGGTATGAATCAGTTCCACAACCGGTTCCGCAGAATCGTTTCTCTTGGCACGGATATCGCCGCTGTCATTGAGGAACAGCTCCGTTTTCAGATACGGGTGAGCGTTAATCATCGCTTCGGCGGCGGCCTTCAGCTTTTCGGGGTCAACGCTTTCCGACAGACGGAACAGGAACGGAATATTGTAGGTGGTTGTGTTCGGATGGGCAACACATTCCACGAAAATACCGTTTTGTGTCTGGGTGATGGGGTAGTCGTCCTGAAGTTCAAAGGTTTCGGCCGCTGTGCTTTGTGCAAAGAAGCCCTCCAAACTCTGCACCGTACTGTTAGCCCGCAGGTCTTTGATAGACACCGGTACATCAAAGGCAGACGACAGCATGACGTTCAGCTTGATGGCACCGATAGAGGTCAGACCCGCTTCAAAGATATCGCTGTTGATGCCGAAGGCCGTGGTGCCGATGACCTCCGCAATACAGTCAAAGATTTTCTTTTGGGTTTCGTTCTGCGGCGGAATGGTGTTTTCCGCCTTCTTTTCAGGCTTGGGCAAAGCCCGTTTATTAACCTTCTGATTCTGGTTCAACGGAATGCGGTCAATCTGCATGGTGACCGCCGGCACCATATAGGCAGGCTTGTCACGCTTGATGAACTCGCCGAGGGCTTCCACGTCCACGGGTTCATCTGACACGACATAGGCCGCTACAAACTTGCCGCCGCCGGTTTCGTCAAACGCCTGCACGGTGGCATCTTTGATGCCGGGGAACTGACGAATCACACCTTCAACCTCCGTCAATTCAATGCGGAAGCCTCTGACCTTGACCTGACCGTCGTTGCGGCCGATGAAGTCCATGACACCGCCCCGCAGGATACGCACAATATCACCGGTGCGGTAAGCGTGTGTATAGCCCGGTTCATCGGAGAACGGATTGCGGATAAAGACCTCCGCATTCTTTTCGGGACGGTTCAGATAGCCGCGGCCGACCTGATGCCCCGCTACCACTAATTCACCGGGCATACCGAAGGGCAGACGGTTCATGTGTTTGTCCACCACGTACTGTTTCATGTTGACGTTCGGTGTTCCGAGCGGTACACGCCGATAGAGCTTATCCACCGTATAGATATGGGTACAAATGGTACATTCGGTGGGACCGTAGCCGTTCAGCAAACGGAACTGCGGTGCAGGCAAGGGTACCAGCTTTTCACCGCCGATAATCAGCACATGGGGATACTCTGCCGTGGGGAACAGATCCGCATACTGTCGGCCGACCTGTGTGGTCATAAAGGCGTGTGTAATGCCGTTCTGATAGAAATAATCCTTGATGGCCAAGAGATCAAGCCGGATACTCTCGTCAATAATATGCAGCTGGCCGCCGGAAAGCAATACCGGATACATATCAATCATATGGGCATCGAAGCCGTAGCTGGCATAGGCAGAAGCACGGCTGTTTTCTGTGAAATTCTGTTCCCTGATATACAGGTTACAGAAGTCGCACAGATTATGATGCTCCAGCATAACGCCCTTGGGAACGCCCGTGGAACCGGATGTATAGAGCATGATGAACAAGT
>CADCOZ010000154.1 GCA_902803125.1 uncultured Ruminococcus sp. | reverse complement strand
GAGAAGGTTGGCAAGCTGATGACCCTGCTGGGCAAGAAGCAGATAGATGTTGCCGAAGCAGGCGCAGGCGATATAGTTGTTGCAAGCAAGATGAACGTCAATACCAACGACACCATCTGTGATGCTGCACGAGTTGTCAAGTTCCCTGCTATCGAATTCCCGAAGCCTTGCTACAAGATGGCAGTTAAAGCAAAGAAACAGGGCGATGAGAGCAAGATCTCCGCTGCTATATCAAGACTGCTGGAAGAAGATCTTACTCTTGCATACGAGATGGATACTTCCACAAACGAGATGATACTCAGCACACTGGGAGGTCTGCACCTTGACTCAGTTGCAGGCAGACTTAAAACAGATTTCGGTGTTGATATCGACGTAGTACCTCCAAAAATCAGCTACCGTGAGACAATACGCAAGAAGGTCAAGGTTCAGGGCAGACACAAGAAACAGTCGGGCGGTCACGGTCAGTTCGGTGATGTTTGGATCGAGTTCTCACCCTGCGACAGCGAAGATATGATTTTTGAAGAGAGAGTTGTTGGCGGTGCTGTTCCCAAGGGCTTCTTCCCGGCCGTTGAAAAGGGTCTGCGTGACAGTATCGGCAAAGGCCCGCTGGCCGGCTATCCCGTTGTTGGTCTGAAGGCTACCCTCTATGACGGTTCCTACCATCCGGTAGACTCTTCCGAAATGTCCTTCAAAACCGCCGCTTCTTTGGCTTATAAAGCCGGTATGCCGGAGGCTTCTCCTGTTCTGCTGGAACCCGTTGGTCTGCTGAAAGCCACCGTGCCGGATGCGAACATGGGTGATGTCATGGGCGAAGTGACCAAGAGAAGAGGCCGTGTCCTCGGCATGAACCCCTCTGAGGATAAGATGCAGACCATCGAAGCCGAAGTGCCGCAGGCTGAAATGAGCGACTTTGCCACCTTCCTGCGTCAGTGTACACAGGGCCGCGGCTATTTTGCCTTCTCGTTTGTCCGCTATGAAGAAGCACCGGCTATGGTTGCCCAGAAGATTATTGAAGAAGCTGCCCAGAATAAATAATTCCCTATCCCTGTCTGTTATCGGACGCAGTGTCTTTATAGGCACTGCGTCTTTTTGTATGGTACCCGTGACCGAATAGAAAGCCTTTACGGTTTTGCTGTTATTTCCTTAATTTTTTTCAATGTTCATTTCCCAAATTATTTACATTTTCTTAACAACTGATCGGGGGATATCTCTTGAAAGGAATCATTAAATTTGTTAATATAAGAACAATAAACTGTTTTGAAAGGGCGAGAAAAAATGGGACGCATTTCTAATAAGGACAGCAGAACCAACTTTGAAGATTCTTTCAAGCGAGCCACCAGTCCGATGATGACGTTGTTGTTATTGAATGAAAAGCCGATGTATGTGTATAATCTTTCACGGGAATTAGAAAAAAGAAGCAACAGCACTTATAAAATGACCTTTCTCTATCCGGTGCTGTACCGTTTGCAGGAACAGGGTTATGTCACAGAGTTTTCGCAGGAAATCACCGAGAGCCACCGAACCCGCAATTATTACGCCATTACAGAGGCCGGTCGAGAGTATCTGCAATTTATGCTGCAAAAATATCAGGAACTGCTGAATGCCGTTAACGTCATTATGGAATACGGACTGACTTCAGAGGAACCGGATACCGAACAGGAAGAATCTGCTCATCATAACGTTGCAGAACGGTAATCGGTGCGGATGTTTCGTTTTTTCGACAGAAAAGGATTCCCCCAACGGGTACATGAATGATAAGGAGATTTGTGCTGTGATCATACATTCTTATTGTGAGGAAAAGGAAAGCATTATTACACCGGAGGCTTTTTTCGGCGAACGGAAAGATATCTGCCGCACGGCGATCGCCACGTTTTCGCATGAAATCTTTCAGGCGGTCATCAGTCATTATCCGCATACGCAAGTCGCACAAATAGGTTCTGCCAATGGTCACAGACCGATTTATCGGCTTGAGGTGAACGGAAAGCCCATCATATTCTATATGTCCTCTATCGGAGCCTGTATGGCCGGCAACTTTATCATTGAAATGCAGTGGCAGACAGGAATCAAAAATCTGATTATTTTCGGTTCAGCAGGAGCCCTCGACAATGAAGCCACCTGCGGCCGGTACGTTATCCCGACACAGGCATACCGTGATGAAGGAATGTCCTATCATTATGCACCGCCCGCCGACTATATCGACATTCCGAACAGCGGCCGTCTGGCCGAAATCTTTGATGGTCTGCACCTGCCCTATGTCGCAGGGCGTGTCTGGACGACAGATGCCCCTTATCGGGAAATTAAATCAGCCGTGGAGAAAAGAAAAAGCGAGGGCTGTCTGGCCGTAGAGATGGAGTTGGCAGGCATACAGGCCGTATGCGATTTTCACCACATTGATTTATACAGCTTTGTAGTCACGGGCGATGTACTTGATGAAGGCCAATATAGACCGGATGGTCTGCATGAAGCCAACCATTCACTGGATAAATTTTTTGTCGCCCTGAAAATTTGGGAACAAATAGAGTGAGTGCCTGCTGAAAATCCTTTCCAAACTCACGAAATACGGAAGGGCTTTGTGTTCGGCTGTCCTCTGCAAGGGACAAAAGACCCCCTGCCCAAACAAAAACACCCGAAAACACTTTTGTGTTTCGGGTGTTATTATTATCCAAAATACGCCTGCATCAGTGCCTTTTTCAGCGTTTCCGCTTGTTCAAGGGTCTGTTTTACCTGCTGTTTGGTTTTGTCGGTT
>CADCOZ010000153.1 GCA_902803125.1 uncultured Ruminococcus sp. | reverse complement strand
GTGGGGTCCAGGGGCAAAGCCCCTGGTGGGAGGTTTGGAGGGCAACGCCCTCCAACACACACGCACAGTCAGCGGTAGAGGTCAGGACGGCGGTCACGGAAAAGGCCCCAGCTCATGCGGAGGTCGTAGGCGGCGGAAAGATCAAGGTCGGCGGAGATGAAACATTCGGAGGTGCGGTCGGCCGATACAAGAACTTCGCCGGTGGCATCCGTGATGAAAGAGGAACCGTAGAAGGTGAGAGAGGACTTTTGGAAGTTGTTTTCTGCACAGGGAATGACCGATTCGGTGCCGACACGGTTGGCGGCGACAACCGGCAGAATGTTGCAGGCGGCATGACCCTGCATACAACGCCGCCAGTGCGGCATACTGTCTACCTCTAAAATCGGCTCGGAACCAATGGCGGTCGGGTACAGAAGAATATCCGCTCCCTTCAGTGCCATGAAACGGGCGGCTTCGGGAAACCACTGATCCCAGCAAATGCCTACCCCAATATGACCGAAACGGGTCGGCCAAACCTTAAAGCCTGTGTCACCGGGCGTGAAGTAGAACTTTTCCTGATAGAACTGGTCATCGGGAATGTGTGACTTGCGGTATACCCCCATCACGGTGCCGTCTGCGTCAATCATCGCTACCGAATTGTAGGTGTTGTTTTTGTCACGCTCAAAAAAACTGACCGGAATGACAACCCCTAAACTCTTGGCAACGGCTGAGAACCGCTGTACCGCTCGATTCTCCTGCACCGATGCGGCTAACTTATAATATCCGTAGTTGCGTTCCTGACAAAAATATTTCGTTTCAAACAACTCCGGCAGGAGAATAATATTCGCTCCTGCGGCGGCGGCCTGCCGAACCAAATTTTCGGCGGTGAAAATATTATCTTCCGGATTACAATGCATCGCCATTTGAACGGCGGCAACTTTTACTGTTTTCATAGGGTGTTCCTCCTGTTAGATAGATTTCGCTTTGGGAATCTGCTGGGTAATACAATGAATATTGCCGCCGCCAATCAGAATATCCCGTGCCATGACACCGACAACCTTGCGGGTCGGGAACAGCTTTTGCAGGATATCCACGGCTTGGCGGTCGTTCTCATCTCCGAACTGCGGCACAATGACATGGGCATTGGCAATATAAAAATTCACATAAGAAGCCGCCAGCCGTTCGCCGGGGATACGGGTCGGCTCCCCGTTCATATCATCCAAACCGGCACATTCTTCGGCGGTGATGGTGACCGGCTGCGGCAGGGGCAGTTTATGCACGGTCAGACGGCGGCCTTTGGCATCCGTTGCACTGTTCAGGTACTCCCAACAGCGTTGGGACATGGCATACTGCGGGTCGTTCGTGTCGTCTGTCCACGCCAGCACCACTTCTCCCGGAGCGGTAAACGCACAGATATTGTCAACGTGTTCGTTCGTTTCATCGTGATAGATCCCGCAGGGCAGCCACAGAACTTTTTGAACGCCCAAGTTTTCTTTCAGCCGCTGTTCAATGGCGGCTTTGGTCAGCGAAGGGTTGCGTCCCGCACTGAGCAAACAGGCTTCTGTTGTCAGCAGGGTGCCTTCCCCGTCTGCATGAATGGAACCGCCTTCCAGAATAAAATCTCTCCGGTCATAGGTATCCACGTCCAGCACATCGCAGAGCTTCCGTGCCATTTTATTATCCTTATCCCACGGAAAATACAAGCCGTCCGTCAAACCGCCCCACGCATTAAAGCCCCAGTCGATGCCCCGTATCGTTTCCCCGTTCGTGACAAAGGTCGGTGCCACATCTCTGGCCCAGGCATCGTCTGATTCCATCTCAATCACCCGCACCTGCGGCGGCAGTAAAAAGCGGGCCGCATCATAATCCTCAAAACGGGCACAAACCAACACCTTTTCGCTTTTGGCAATTTGTTCAATCACCTGTGCAAAAGCCCTGCGGGCGGCATAGGCACCGTTTTGCCACGAATCCCGCCGATGAGGAAAAATCATGATACAGCCCTCATGCGGCGAAAATTCTGCGGGCATATAAAAGCCGTCCTGCTGCGGCTTGGAATGCAGTATATTCATACCAATTATTACCTCCTTTTTTGTTAGCATTATACCATATTTACAGCTTATTTTCTACAGTAAAAAAGCAGGAAAGACCTTGAAAAAAGAATAAATTTCTGTATAATAAAAAAAGCTGAACAAAATAAAAGAACATAACGGCAGGAGCGTGAAAAAACAGAGTTTGCCTATGGCATTATCGTACCGCTGAATGATTGAAACAGAAGGAAACAACAGGGAGTGTGAAATGAATGAAACGGTTCGACAACGCAGAAAACGATATGGAGGATCTGGATTTTGACCAGCTGAATGAAGAAATGAATATTCTCTTTGGCAACGTGTTAGGGGCTGTGTCTATCACCGAAACCCATCTCATCACCAATTGCCCGCACTATAACGAGGTATTCCCTTGGCCGATGCTGAAAGAAAACGAGGCCGCTGTTAAGAAGGTCAACGATTATGTACGCCTTTATACCCCCCGCAATCCCGACAAATGTCCGCAGTAGGCTTTGCGAAAAATTGTCCGTCCGCCGATACCTTTTCGGGTTCGGCGGATTTATTTTGGGGACTGTTCGACCTCAAAAAGACGAAAATATTCACAACTTTTTTCAATAAAATAAACAAAACAACACTTGCCTTTTTTGTCAAATCATGCTATACTATGAAAGACATCTGTGAATATCCACATCAATTGTCACTTCAGTAAGGAAAGGAAAGAAAAAATCCATGTATTGGGTTAACGAATCTGTTTTTTACCATATCTATCCGCTGGGATTCTGCGGAGCCCCAAGGGTCAATGACGGACAAACCGTGTACCGTTTAGAGAAAGTCATCGACTTTATCCCGCACCTGAAGGCCATGCACGTTAACGCTGTCTATTTCGGACCGGTGTTTATGTCAACCACCCACGGATACGATACCAACGACTACTACCATATCGACAACCGTTTGGGCGATAACGAGAGCTTTGCCAAAATTTGTGCCGCCCTGCACGAAAACGGCATTAAAGTGGTGCTGGACGGCGTTTTCAACCATGTAGGCCGAGGCTTTTGGGCGTTTGAAGATGTCCGCAAAAACCATCAGTCTTCTCCCTATTGTTCGTGGTTCCAGAACCTGAATTTCGGCGGTCACAGTCCGTGGGGCGATCCCTTCTGGTACGAAGGCTGGGAAGGCAACTATGACCTTGTTAAGCTGAACCTGCGGCATCCGGACGTGAAAAAACATCTTTTTGATGCGGTGGCCATGTGGATGGAGCAGTTCAAAATTGACGGTCTGCGGCTCGATGTGGCTTATTGTATGGATCAGGATTTCCTGCGGGAGCTGAAGCATTTCTGCAAGAGCCGTGACAGTCAATTCTGGCTCATGGGTGAAATTATCCACGGCGACTATGCCCGTTTGGCCAATCCCGACCTGCTGGATTCCTGCACCAACTACGAGTGTTACAAGGGTATTTACTCCTCCCACAACGACCGCAACTATTTTGAAATTGCCCATTCCCTCAACCGTCAGTTTGCCAACGGCGGCCTCTACCATAATATCTATACCTATAATTTTGTTGACAACCATGACGTGAACCGCTTGGCCAGTACCCTGCGGAACCCGGAGCATCTCAAAAACGCCTTCTCTGTTCTCTATTTCATGCCCGGTGTGCCGTCTGTTTATTACGGCAGTGAATGGGGGCTTCAGGGACAAAAAAGCCGCACAGAATATGACTATCCCCTGCGGCCGTGTGTGAATATCAGTGATTGCGAAGATAACGCCCTGTACCGTCATGTGTGCCGTTTGGGTGCCGTTCGCCGCACCTATAAAGCCCTGAAATACGGCAGCTTTGAAAACACCGTCATCCGCAACGAACAGTTGATATTCAAACGCCGCTTTGAGGAACAGAGCGTGTATATCGCCCTGAACCTGAGCGATACGGATTTTAATATCAGTTTCCATACCGACAGCGGCACTAAACTTTATGATGTCTATGACGGTAAAACCGTTTATGACGTTTCCAATAATGCTGTCAGCATTACCATTCCCGCCTATGGCACCCGTGTACTGGTACTGACCGGCGGCGAAGCCCCTGTCTATCCGGCAGACGACAGTTTACCCGCTGTTCCCGAAACGGTCACCGAAACGCCTGCCGCCGAAAGTCCCGCCGCAGAAGAACGCAAGCCCCTGCCGGCTGTCGGCACACCGGGTAAATACCGTCATTTCAAAGGCGGCGAATACGAATTTATCTGTCTGGCCAAAGACAGCGAAACCTCCGAGGAATTAGTCATCTATAAGGCTCTCTATGGTGACGGAACTGTTTGGGCCAGACCTTCGGCCATTTTTTATCAATACGTCAATGTCGACGGAAAAGAAGTCCCCCGCTTCGAAAAAATAGACGACTGACCCGACTTTATGTTGGAGGGCTTTGCCCTCCAAACCTCCCACCAGGGGGTCTCCCCCTGGACCCCCG
>CADCOZ010000152.1 GCA_902803125.1 uncultured Ruminococcus sp. | reverse complement strand
TTTCCTTTCATTTCCGTGGCGTGAATAATAAACAGGCTTGACTTTTATGAAAAAGCAGAGTAAAATGAGAATGTATTGGCATCAAGCTGTTCGGATATTTTTGTACAAATAAAAGACGGTTCCATTCGAAAGGCTGATGCACTGAACGGAAGCATTTATATGTTTCCTTCACAAAATATTATAGGAGGTTTTTTTATGAAACTCAAGAAAATTTTGGCCGTAGCCTTGTCTGCACTGATGCTCGGCAGCTCCGCTTCTTTGCTGGTATCGGCCGAACCTGTCAGCAGCTCTGACAAGACCTTCCGCTATGTCGCTTTAGGCGACAGCATCGCCGCCGGTTACGGCTTGACCGAATCCGCCGGTGCTGCATCCGATCCGGCTCTGATACTGAGCGAAGACTTGATTGCCAACCCCGTGCAAGAGGCTTATGCTGCTGTTTTTGGCGGCTATCTGGAGGAACTGGGCAAGGAATACAATGTGTCTGTCAGTACCACCAACCTGTCCTCTACTGCTTATCGTGCCAAAGACGTTGCCAAAACGATTACTACGCCCGGCTATCAGGGTGAAATCGCTGTCTGGATTCTTGAAACCTTTTCCGGCGAAGGCACCAGTGCCGCGTTGATTCCTTATCATGATATCTACGCCAAGTACCTGCCCGATGCCGATCTGGTCAGCATTCAGCTGGGCGGCAACGATGTTATCATGGCTCTCTTGCTGCCGATGGTTGAAAGCGACAATCCGGTTCTGACCGCTGCCAGCATTTCAGTAGTGCTGACACTGTTCGGCTGTGATATGAAGACCGCTTTGGGCGGCGGCTTGCAGGTACTCATGAAGAATAAGGATGCCATTACCAAGGACTCCTTCATGGAGGCTGTTAATCAATTCATCGCCGGATTTTCCAATATGGATCAGCTGGTTGTTAACTCCGCCGAAGAAGTAAAGGATGTTGTGGAGGCGGTAAAGGCCGTTAACGAAACCGCCGATATCGCTTTGGTCGGTATGTTCAACCCCTACGGCAACTCTCTTGAATACAACGGCATGGTTTATGATATGTCAACCGTTGTGAAGAATATCTTTGCCAAAGCCGCTTCTCTCATTTATTCCACCACTGAGGTTCCCGTGGAAGATGAAATCACTGATATTTCATTCGATGAAGATGTGGAAGATGTAGCGTCCAACTGCAGCGACAACCTTGTAAGAATCAATGTTCTTTCGGCTATCGTTGAAAAGCTGAAGGAATGCGGTCAGGCCGGCATGGGCTTCATGAAAAATGCTTTTCTTTCCTATAAAAAGACACTGGACAACCTGATGTCGATTGTTGTGGATGAATGTGCTTATCCGATGCAGTATCTGCTGTTGGGACAAGGTCTTGATCCGTCTGTTAATTCCTTGAACGAAAAACTGTCTGCGATGGCAGAGGAATATGACGCCACCTATGTTGACGTTTACAACATCAGCAACGAATGCAATCTTGACCCGCACCCGCTGGCTTCCGGTCATCAGGAAATTGCCAATATCCTGTATGACACACTGGCCGATCAGATTGCCGACACCATGGAAGCCATGACACCGGCCGAACCTCTTGTGAGCAAATCCACTATTAGTGCCGAAACCATTAAGGTGGGCGAAAAGGTGAAAGTACGCTGTGCCGCAGAAGGCGGCCGCGGCGATTACCAGTATGCCGTATACTACAAGAAGGTTCGCAACGATAACTGGCATCTGGTGCATGACTTCAGCGAAACCTATGCATTCAATATCAAGCCCGCTATGGCGGCCAAGTACGAGATTCTCGTTAAAGTCATGGATAAGAGCGGTACCGTTGTCAGCCAGAACTTCCAGCTTCAGGTAACCTCCAAATAATCCACCGCTTCACAGCCGACAAAAGGCGTATCTGTTCAAAACAGATACGCCTTTTTTGATGCCGATGCAAGTCTATTCTGCCAAAAGCACCGCCGCTTTACCATAGAAAGCGGCGGTGCTTTGCACTTAAACACAGAAAAATGCTGAAACAGCGGTTTTCCGACAATCAATCGTCCGGATCGTAATCTTCAAAATCAGGGTGGCCGGCATCGACAAATTCACTCTGACGCATTTTCATGCGGATACGGTCTTTTTCGACCCACTCGGAAACCGCATCTTTGAATTCTCTGGAATGCTTGATGTTCTTCAGCACAACAACCGCATTTGTCTTGTCATGGGCATGAACGGTGATCGTTCCCATCCCAAATAATTTCTGGAACAACCCTCTGCTGTAGGAAATATCCACCACACGGTAAAGCAGAATTTCGTCCTCTACGGTGCGGAATAATCCCTTCTTGATAACCAGCTTCTTCATGTATAAGCTGTAGACCGTAAACGTCCACGGTATGCCAAAAAAGCCCCACCGTTTCCGTTCTTTCATGATGAGTGCATTATCGCTTTTCTTCTCTTCTCCCATGATAAACGCCTCCTTTAGTCTTTTGCATGGGTTCTTTAATCACCAAAGCTGATACCAATATCTTTGGCCGCTTTAATGGTCTTGCAGTTCGGCGGCACTTCCTTCAGCTTGCCGGCGACTTCGCCCAGCGGTACCGGCACCACCTTGCCGTTGACCATACCGGTCATGAAGCCGTATTTTTCTTTGATAATCAGCTTGGCGGCCGCCGCACCAAACATAGTGGTAATAAAGCGGTCATAAGGATCGGGACTGCCGCCTCTCTGGAAATGTCCCGGCACGGTGACTCTTGTTTCCTGACCGGTGGCTTCTTCAATCTCGTGGGCAATCTTATAGGAAATGGACGGATACATCAGATTCGCCATCGCTTCCTTCCGCTGCTTCTTGGGCATAGCGGCGATTTCCTGTGAAATGGCACCCTCTGCCACGGCTAAAATCGAGAAGGTCTTGCCGGTCTTGGTGCGGGCTTTAATGCATTCAATGACCTTATTGATATCATACGGGATTTCCGGAATCAAAATGACATCGGCACCGCCGGCAATACCGGCATGAAGTGTCAGCCAGCCGGCTTTGTGTCCCATGCATTCCACGATGAACACACGGCCGTGAGAGGTGGCGGTCGTATGGATACAGTCAATCACGTTGGTGGCAATATCCACAGCACTTTGGAAACCAAAGGTAATATCGGTACCCCAAATGTCATTGTCAATGGTCTTGGGCATGGTGACCACGTTCAGTCCCTCTTCCCACAGCATATTCGCTGTTTTATGGGTGCCGTTGCCGCCCAGAATCACCAAGCAGTCCAGCTTCATTTCCGCATAATGCTTCTTCATCTGTGCCACTTTATCCACACTGTTCACGTCATCAATCACACGCATAAGTTTGAACGGCTGACGGGACGTACCCAGCAGTGTGCCGCCGCGTGTCAGAATACCGGAAAAATCTTCGGGGGACATTAACCGGTATTCGCCATTGATCAGTCCGCGGTAGCCGTCAATAATGCCGTAAATTTCCACTTTCTTGCCGTAATGCTCATACAAGCCCTTGGCCACGCCTCGAATGGCCGAATTTAACCCCTGACAATCGCCGCCGCTGGTAAGGATACCTACTCTTTTCATGAATCATACACTCCTTTATTGTTTTATGATAATAGGGAACTCGATAGCTTTATTCTTCAGTGCCGCCGTTATCGGCTTCTGCCGCCCATTCTTTGGCACTTTCTCCCGTCAGCGGGATAAACTGCCGTTCTTCCAGCACTGTGTTTTTCTTGGCCGCTAAATTCTTTTTGGCTTCCTCATAAAATTCCTGCTGACAGTTATGCACCTTCTTGCCTCTGCGATCCAGCAGTTCATAACCGGTATCGGCTTTTTGGATACGGGTATTCAGCACATCCTTCAGCATACGGTTCATGATGCCGAAAGACCGTTCTGCCAAGTCGGGGTCTTCAATCGGAAATACCAGTTCCACCCGCTTATCCAAGTTTCGCTGCATCCAGTCGGCAGAACCCATATAGATTTTGCGGTGACCGCCGTTTTCGAAAATAAAGATGCGGCTGTGTTCCAACAGCTGTCCCACAATACTGCGTACCTGTATATTTTCGCTGATACCCTTGATGCCCGGCACCAAACAGCAGATGCCCCGCACAATCAGGGTAATCTTTACTCCGGCCTGCGAAGCCTTATACAGCAGACGGATAATGTCGGGATCCACCAGTGAATTAACCTTGGCCGTAATGCCGGACGGCAGACCCGCCGCCGCACACTCCGTTTCGTTTTCGATCATTTCGGCAAAAAAGGTTCTCAAACCGGTCGGTGCCACTTTCATTTTATGATAGACCGGCGGGGTGGAATAACCGGTAATCACATTGAACAAGGAGGACGCATCTTCTCCGAATTTCTCATCACAGGTGAACATTCCGATATCCGTATAGAAACGGGCGGTAATGTCGTTATAGTTGCCGGTTCCCATGTGCAGATACCGCCGGATACCGTCGGCTTCCCGCCGCACTACCAGCAGAATTTTGCAGTGGGTTTTCAGTCCTGCCAAGCCGTAGATAACGTGACAGCCGGCTTTTTCTAACTTCTTCGCCCAGCCAATATTATTTTCTTCGTCAAAGCGGGCTTTCAGCTCCACCAATACAGTAACCTGCTTGCCGTTT
>CADCOZ010000151.1 GCA_902803125.1 uncultured Ruminococcus sp. | reverse complement strand
GGAGGGCTTTGCCCTCCAAACCTCCCACCAGGGGCTTTGCCCCTGGACCCCACCAAGGGCTCTGCCCTTGGAACCCGTTGGGGGAAAACTTTTTCTGGCGAAAAAAAGTTTTCCCCCAAACCCCCTTTCAAAATTCGCTGAGTTGACCTGAATCAACATTATTCTTTATTCGTTATTCTTTATTATTTATTTCTCCCCTTCCCAAAATCGCTGACTTTATCTTGCCGGTCGGATATCTAAACATTATTCATTATTCACTATTCAATATTTCCGCTCCACTCCCGAACGCCCACAGAAACGGAACCATAAAATAATCAAGGAATGATTCTTTATAAGAATTATATTTTTCTCGGCGTTGCCTATAATATATATTTGTGTATATCTTTGTAAAACCTTCGGGATGGAGTGGGAATGATTGAATCCGTTGATACTTTCTGCTGTGATTGTGCTGTTGGTGATGTGTTCGGCGTTTTTTTCGTCAACAGAAACAGCCTATTCTTCGGTCAGCCGCATCCGGCTGAAAAGCTATGCCGAAAGCGGCAACAAACAAGCCATTCGTGCCTATCGGATATCCGAAAATTATGATAAAGCCCTGTCAACCATTCTGGTGGGCAATAACATTGTGAATATTGCGGCCTCGTCTTTGGCCACTATTTTATTTGTATCGTTTTGCGGAGAAGCCAACGGAACGATTCTGAGTACGGTAGTGCTGACCATTGTCATCTTGATTTTTGGTGAAGTCATGCCGAAAAATTTTGCCAAAGAAAACAGTGAAAAAATGGCGATGTCCTCTTCGGGTATTCTGCATTTTCTGATGATACTGTTCACGCCGGTGACCTTCCTTCTGCTGAAGCTGAGTAACTTGGCGAAAAAAATAGCGTCACGGGGGGAGGACAAACGGGAACCAACCGTAACGGAGGATGAACTGAAATATATTGTAGAGAGTATTGAAGATGAAGGTGTTCTGGAAGAGCAGGAAAGCGAGTTGGTGCAGTCTGCATTAGCATTTGACGAAAAGACCGCTTATGATATCCTGACACCCCGTGTGGATCTGACCGCCATTGATGAACAGGATTCTGCCGAAAAAATCAAAGCGATTATTCTGAGCGAACGCTATTCCCGTATCCCTGTTTATCGGGAGAGCGTGGATAACATCATCGGCATTTTACATACCAGAGATTATTTGGAAGCCCTTCTGACCACCGATGAACCGGTGTTGGAAAACCTGCTTCAGCCGGCTTATTTTATTTATCGTTCCAAGAAGCTGTCGTCCATTTTGGCGGACTTCAAATATAAGCGTCTGCATATTGCTGTGGTGACGGACGATTACGGCGGCACACTGGGCATTGTGACAATGGAAGACTTACTGGAGCAGTTAGTAGGCGATATTTGGGACGAGGACGAAGAGATTCGCCGGAAATACCAAAAATTGTCCGATACACAATATGAACTGAGCGGTGACCTGCATATCAGCGAAATGCTGGAACTTCTTGATAAGGACACCAAGTATCTGGACACCGAAAGCAAATCGGTAGGCGGCTGGGTGATTGAGCAGTTAGGGGACATTCCCAAAAACGGCGAGTGCTTTACCTACGAGGATCTGAAGGTCACGGTCAATGCTGTAGAGGATAACCGTGTGACCTCTGTCACCATTGAAATACAGCCATCCTGAAGGAAGCCGTCAGTTTTTGGGGAACTGTCCGGTTCAATTGATTTTCGCAGAGGAAAGCAAAAGTCCTTGCCAAGGGCGGGAAAAAAGGGTATAATGAGGGATAGAACGATGAAGAACCATCGCAAAGCCTGTTTCATATCTTGCCATTGAGAGCCTGCTGAACAGATTATTACCGCTTCTCTTGTTATCGAAAAAATGATGCTTGAAACATTCGTGCATCACAAAAACAAACTCTTGGCAAAGACCTATGATATCCATCAACATAAAAGTTTTTCGCAAACTTTTCAAAGGCTTGCGAAGTCCAGAGGCAGAGCCCTTGGTGGGAAGTTTGGAGGGCAGCGCTCTCCAACATTCTGTAGGCAGAAGGGGGAGAATATGCTATGAGGCTGTCAGCGTTGGCGGGAAATACTGAGGTGAAGTTTGCAATAGAAGAGGCGATGCACCGCAGGAGTTTGCCTCATGCTGTTTTGATTGAAGGCGAAAAGGGCTGCGGCAAAAGGACATTGGCGGGCATTTTGGCAGAATATGCCGTGTGCAGTGCAGAGGGGGAACGTCCCTGCGGCGTTTGTTCCCATTGTCTGAAAGCGGAAAAAGGGATCCATCCGGATATTGTGACGGCTGACGGCAGTCAATCGGGAGCCTTAAACATTGAAGCGGTGCGGAATATCCGTGCCGGTGCTTATATCAAGCCGAATGAAGCCGAAAATAAGGTCTATGTACTGCTCAGCTGTGAGAAAATGCTGCCGGCGGCACAGAATGCCTTTCTGAAAGTGCTGGAAGAGCCGCCGCCCAATGTTTTGTTTGTGCTGACGGCTACGGCGGCTTCGGCACTGTTGCCAACGATTCGTTCCCGTGTGAGAACATTCTCACTGTATCCGCCGTCACCGTCAGAAGCGGCAGAGGTTTTACAGCGTATGCTGCCGGATCAGCCGCCGGAGGTATTGATGCAGGCCGCCGGAAACAGCGGCGGTAATATCGGAGCGGCTTTGGATTTGCTGAACAGCGGCGGAGAAGAAGAAAAGAAAGCGGCAGAAGCGGTGTTTCGTGCCATTCCGCTGGCGGCAGAATATCCGCTGTTGGTGCAGACAGCGGCAATTGCCCGTGACCGTGCCTTTGCTTTGGGTGTATTGAATCGTTTGTGTGAGTTAGCGGCGGACTGTGTCAAGGCCGGTTTCGGGGTACCAAATGTACCGCCGATTGCTAAAGAATTAGCGGCAGGATTATCCAAAAAGCGTCTGCTGACGATTCGGCAAAACATACAGCAGGCTCGTGAAGTGCTGAACTATAATGTCAATCTGAATTTTTACGGCACATGGCTTTGTGCCGCACTCAGAAGGAATGAAGACGGAGGAAATTATGGCTGAGATCATTGGAGTTAGATTTAGAGAAGTTGGCAAGGTATACTATTTTGACCCGAACGGTGAACAGCTGAAGAGGGGCGACCATGTTATTGTAGAAACCACCCACGGCATTGAATGCGGTGAAGTGGCGATGGCCAACCGTATTATTGACGATAAAGACATTGTTCATCCGCTGAAGCCCCTGATTCGCAGAGCGACACAGGAGGATTTGGACAGGGTGCGTGACAATAGAGAGCGTGAGAAAAGAGCCTTTGATGTTTGTATCGCCAAAATACGGGAGCATAAGCTGAAAATGAAGCTGATCAACGTAGAATATACGTTTGACAGCAGTAAAATACTGTTCTATTTCACGGCAGACGGCCGAGTGGATTTCCGTGAATTAGTGAAGGATTTGGCATCTGTATTCCACACCCGCATTGAACTGCGGCAAATCGGTGTTCGTGATGAAGCCAAAATGCTGGGCGGTTTGGGCATTTGCGGCCGACCGTTCTGCTGTAAATCATTCATGGGCGACTTTCAGCCGGTGTCCATCAAGATGGCCAAAGAACAGGGAATGTCACTGAATCCGG
>CADCOZ010000150.1 GCA_902803125.1 uncultured Ruminococcus sp. | reverse complement strand
GTTTTTATATCAGAATCCGGAACGTGACCAAGACGCTGTCCGACAGATGGAAAACGCCTGTCAACAGCCAAATCTGGTGCGGGAAGGCATCTTTACACACTTTGCACTGGCCGATGAAGCCGAAGAAGGCAAAGCCGCCACCGAACACCAGTTGACGTGTTTCACCAAAGCCGTTGAACGCCTTGCGGCAGACGGCTACACCTTCCCGCTGGTGCATTGTTCCAACAGCGGTGCGATTATCGACTATCCGCAGGCACACTGCAACGGCGTAAGAGCGGGTATTATCCTGTATGGATTGTCGCCCTCTCCGAAACTCAAAGATAAACTGCCCCTTCAGCCCGTTATGACCATCAAAAGCGTGATTGCACAGGTCAAGACCGTTGCGGCGGGAACCCCTGTCAGCTACGGCGGCACCTATGTCACCGATAAGCCGCTGACCATTGCCACGGTGCCAATCGGCTATGCGGACGGTTACGCCAGAAGCCTGAGCAATCGTGCCTATATGACAGTCAAAGGCAAAAAAGCTCCGGTAATCGGCCGTGTCTGCATGGATCAGCTGATGATAGATGTCAGCGGCCTTAACGGCGTGAAGTCCGGCGATGAGGTGACCGTTATCGGTGACGGCTCTGACGGCAGTATGACCTTTGACGATATCGCCGCCATGACCGGCACCATTAACTATGAGGTGGTTTGTCTGGTCGGCAAACGGGTGCCTCGTGTCTATCTCCACCACGGCGAAAACGTCGGCATCATGGACACCCTGCGTCCGGAGCATCTGGTTATCAACAGCGATAAATGACAAGATATTTAGACAGGCTCTCAGCAATCGCTTAGACACAGCGCATACAGACGGCAGGCTTTGGGGGAAAGATTTCTTTTCTGAAAAGTCTGTCCTGACATTTGATTGACACCCAACAGGAGAAGATTATGAAACTACTGGTAATTGACGGAAACAGTATTTTGAACCGGGCATTTTTTGCCATTAAACTGCTGACCACCAAGGACGGTCAGTATACCAACGCCATTTACGGCTTTTTGACCACCCTGCACAAACTGCTGGAGGAAACCGCTCCCGAAGCCGCCGCTGTGGCCTTTGACCTGAAAGCCCCTACCTTCCGCCATTTGGCCTACAGCGGCTATAAGGCCACCCGCAAAGGAATGCCGCAGGAATTAGCCGCTCAGCTTCAGCCGCTGAAGGATTTGCTGACACTGCTGGGCTTTGTGATTGTAACGTGTCCGGGCTTTGAAGCGGACGATATCCTCGGCACCTTAGCCCATGCCTGCACACAGCAGGGCTGTGAATGTATGCTTGCCACCGGCGACAGGGACAGCTTACAGTTAGTGTCCCCGTGTGTCAGTGTCCGCATGGCAACAACGAAATTTGGCAAACCCGAAGTTACCGTTTTTGACGAAGCCAAGATTCGGGAAGTCTACGGCGTGAACCCGCCGCAGCTCATTGACATCAAAGCCATTCAGGGCGATACCTCCGACTGTATCCCCGGTGTGGCGGGTATCGGTCCCAAAGGAGCCGGTGAACTGATTCAGCAGTTCGGCTCTCTGGACGGTGTTTATGAAAATATTGATGCCCCCACCATCAAGCCCGCCATGAAAAAGAAACTGACCGAAGGCAAAGAAAGCGCCTATCTCAGCCGTATGCTGGGAACGATCCGCACCGATGCCCCGATTGATACCGATTTGACACATTATCTCCGTCAGGAAGGCAATAAACCCGCCGCCGCCGCCATGATGCACCGTCTGGAACTGTACAGCCTTCTGCCGAAATTCGGTCTGGACGGCATACAGCCGGCCGCCGCTGTATCCGACACGGTACAGCCGACCCAAAACACGGTTTTGCAGTATCAGGAACCCGCCGACCTGACCGCTTTATATACACAGCTGAAAGGACATTCCATAGACATACTGGTCACCGCAGACGGATCGCATATGTTATCCGCAGAACTTTCGGACGGTCAGCATCTATGGTCATTACACGCCATGCAGGAAGGATTTCTGCCGCTGATGGAACAGCTGTTAGCAGATGAAACCATTCCCAAACGCACCGACAACGCCAAGGCGTTGTATGCCCTGACACCGTGCCGTTCCATTGTGTTTGATACGGGACTGGCGGGATACCTGCTGAACCCCAATGCGTCCGATTACAGCATCGAACGCCTGTCGCAGGAATACAGCGTGAAACCGTATGATTGCGAACACCACAGCCCTTTGCTGACCTTTATGCCGCTGGCCGATATCCTTCAGCAGAAAATCGCTGACAACGGTCAGACAGCCCTTTTGCAGGACATTGAACTGCCTTTGGCAGAGGTCTTGGCCGACATGGAAACGGTTGGTTTTCAGGCTGACCGGCAGGGTATCAGCGATTACGGTCAGCACCTGCAAAAGGATATTGACACTTTGCAGGCACAAATCTATGAACAGGCCGGCATGGAATTCAATATCAACTCTCCGAAACAGTTAGCCGCTGTTTTGTTTGAAACACTGAACCTGCCCGCCAAAAAGAAAACCAAAAGCGGCTATTCCACCAATGCGGAGGTACTCGAAGAACTGCGTCCGTATCATCCGATCATTGACATGATTTTAGAATACCGCACCCTGACCAAGCTGAAATCCACCTATTGTGACGGTCTGATCAAGGTGATTGGAGCAGACGGCCGTATTCATTCCAACTTCAATCAGACCGAAACCCGTACCGGCCGCATCAGTTCAACCGAGCCGAATTTACAGAACATTCCCGTCCGCACGGAACGCGGCAAAGAAATGCGGCGGTTCTTTACTGCCAAAGACGGCTGTGTGCTGGTGGACGCTGACTATTCCCAGATTGAACTGCGGGTGCTGGCACATATTGCCAACGACAAACAGATGCTTGAAGCCTTTGCCAACGGCGAGGATATCCACACCGCCACGGCCGCCAAGGTATTCGGTTTGTCGCCGGACATGGTCACCCCACTGCTGAGAAGCCGAGCCAAAGCCGTGAATTTCGGGATTGTCTACGGTATCAGTGCTTTTTCCCTGTCGAAGGATATCGGTGTCAGCGTGAAGGAAGCCGACCGTTATATCAAAGACTATCTGCACCTGTACGCCGGCATTGACCGCTATATGCAGGACGTAGTGGAGCAAGCCAAGAAAGACGGCTATGTAACGACCCTGTTCGGGCGGCGGCGGTATTTGCCGGAGCTGTCCTCTTCCAATAAAAACCTGCGTTCCTTTGGGGAGCGTGTCGCCCGCAATATGCCGATTCAGGGAACGGCCGCCGACATCATCAAGATTGCCATGATTCGAGTCTATCGCCGCTTACAGCAGGAACAGATGCAGGCCAAATTGATTTTGCAGGTACATGACGAATTGATTGTAGAAGCCCCCGAAAGCGAAGCCCGGAAGGCAGCGGCTCTGCTGAGCGAAGAAATGGAACACGCCGTTTCGTTATCCCTGCCCCTAACAGCCGAGGCCGGTATCGGCAAAACATGGTACGATGCCAAAACCTGAATGTTGGGGCTTTGCCCCAAACCCCAGCAGGGAGAAATAATGAATAGTGAATAATGAATAATATTTAGATATCCGACCGGCAAGATAAATTCAGCGAATTTAGGGAAGGGGTTTGGGGGAACACCTTTTTTCGCCAGAAAAGGGGAGCGCGGGTGTCCGGTGGACACCCGCGCCGCAAGGCCAAAGCGCCCTGACCGAGCCGACAGGCGAGACTCCCCCAAGTAACTGCCCTTAGAGAAAGAGTTCCCCCCAT
>CADCOZ010000149.1 GCA_902803125.1 uncultured Ruminococcus sp. | reverse complement strand
TGCAAGATCTCTTGATATAGCTCACCTTCTCGAGCGTAAGCCGAAGGCTCTCTCCGGCGGTCAAAGACAGCGTGTGGCGCTTGGCCGTGCTATCGTTCGTGACCCGAAGGTATTCTTACTGGACGAGCCGCTTTCCAACTTGGATGCAAAGCTGAGAACTGCGATGAGAACCGAAATTTCCAAGCTGCACAAAAGACTTGGCACCACGTTCATTTATGTAACGCATGACCAGACAGAAGCTATGACCATGGCTGACCGTATCGTTGTTATGAAGGACGGTTTCATTCAGCAGGTTGATACACCCCAGAACCTCTATGAAAGGCCCTGTAACCTGTTCGTTGGCGGATTCATGGGTACTCCTCAGATGAACTTCATTGATTCCACCATCGTTCGTTCCGGCGATGATTACGGCATTCAGTTTGGTCAGTACACCATTCCGCTGCCGGAATCCAAGAACAAGAAGAATATTCTTTCTCACTTTGTCGGCAAGGACGTTATCCTTGGTATCCGTCCGGAAGATATCCATGACGAGCCCGAATTCCTTGAGCGTTCGGAAGAAAGCATTATTGATGCACAGGTTGAAATCACTGAATTGATGGGTAATGAAATCTATCTCTATCTGACCATTGAAGGCACCTCCTGTGTTGCCCGTGTGGATCCTTCCTCTACCGCAGAAGCCGGCGAAACCGTTGAAGTTGCTTTTGACGTTGAGAAAATCCATATCTTTGATAAAGAAACCGAAAGAACCATTACCAACTAATCCTCTCTCCCTTTCTATTACCAAGAGCCGTATTTCGATACGGCTCTTTCCTTTTGCCCAAAGGATATGTATGACAGTATAATACAAACGTTTTCTACATCAAGCACTTGAAAGACAACAACACAGCGAATTTTGGGAGGGGGTTTGGGGGGTCTCGCCTGTCGGCTCGGTCCGGCCGCTTCTGCCTGCGCCAGAGGTCTCCACTGGAGACCCGCTCTCCCTTTTTTTCGCCAGAAAAAGGGTTCCCCCAACGGGGTGCAGGGGCAGAGCCCCGCCGAAAGGTTTACAAGGAAAAGAAAGTGTGATACGATAGAAAAAACAATGAAGGGAAGGATTGTTATGTTAAAAGGAAAAATTATTGTGGTGGGCGTAACCGGAGGAATTGCGGCATATAAATCAGCACAGCTGGTAAGTGATTTGGTCAAAGAAGGCTGTGACGTTCATGTGGTGATGACTAAAAATGCCCAGAATTTTATCCATCCAATCACATTCGAAACCCTGACGGGACATAAATGCCTGACGGATACGTTCGACAGAAACTTTGAATTTCATGTGGGACACGTTTCACTGTCACAGCAGGCCAATGCTTTTTTGGTGGCACCGGCTTCTGCGGATGTTATCGGCAAAGCGGCCAACGGTATTGCCGATGATATGCTGACCACCATGCTGTTGGCAGCCAATTGTCCTTTGCTGATGGCTCCGGCCATGAATACCCTCATGTATGAAAATACCATTGTGCAGGAAAATCTTGCCAAGCTGAAACGCCACGGATTTATCATTATCGAACCGGCTGTGGGACGTTTGGCGTGTCGGGATGTCGGCAAGGGCAAACTGCCCGAAATCAAAACCTTAATAGACGCTCTGCGGTTTGCTATTGGCCGGTCAAAAGATTTTGCAGGCAAAAAATTCCTCATTAGTGCCGGTCCAACGGCTGAAGCCATTGATCCGGTGCGGTATATCACGAATCATTCTTCAGGCAAAATGGGCTATGCCTTAGCAGAAGCCGCCGCTATGCGGGGGGCAGAAGTGACATTGGTCAGCGGCCCTGTACAGCTTCAGCCGCCGTTCGGGGTGCAGGTGATTAACGTGCGGTCGGCCAAGGAAATGTTTCTGACCATCGCCGGAGGGTTTGAAGAATGCGACATTCTGGTCATGGCGGCGGCGGTGGCGGATTATACACCGCTGATGACAGCCGAGGAAAAAATTAAGAAATCAGACGGCACTTTGACTCTTCCGCTGAAACGCACACAGGATATTTTACAATGGGCGGGCAATAATAAAAGAGCCGGCCAGTTTATCTGCGGCTTTTCGATGGAAACCGAGCATTTAATTGAAAACTCCCGTCAAAAACTGCACAAAAAGAATTGTGACATGATAGCCGCCAACAGTATTCGGCAGGACGGAGCCGGCTTTGGGGTGGACACCAATATCATTACCCTGATTACACCGGAAGATACGCAGGAACTGCCCTTGATGACCAAACAGGAAGCCGCTCATGCCATTTTGGACGCTATCCGTCAAAACATGGTGAGGGAATAAGCGGAATAGGTACCAAGCGGCACCAGCCCTGTTGTTGGCGTTAACTTGAAGTTTTTCAAGATAAGTACCGTTATCTTGAAGGATTCTTGAAAACTTAAAGAATATTAAGAAAGTGTTAATAAATTGTTTCAAGAAAACCTCAAATTTCTTCTCACATTCCAAAACCAACTGCGGTATAATAAGACCATCGAAAGCAAACACACCAACAACAATAACTTCAATGGAGGTACTTATCATGGATGAAAGAAATATGTTTACCAACAACAACAGTAACGATATTTACAGTGCAACGCCCGCTCCGATGACAGATGCACAGGCCGCAGAACATTACGGCGATGACTTTGTGAAAGGCGACACCGCTGAAATCAGCGTGGAACAGCCCGCTTACCAGGAAAGCCCCGTTTCTTACAATCACCGCCCCGCCTACAGCTATGAAAGCTATCGGGAACAGTTTACGCATCAGGAAGTCAAAGCACCGACCCCGTCCGCAAAGAAGAAGTCCCGCAAAGGCTGGCAGACAGCCCTGATTGCCTGCAGCTTGATTTTAGCGCTCGGCCTTGGCTTTGGCGGCGGTATTCTGGGGGCTTCTGTGGCACAGACCTCTCAAAGCGGACAAAGCAAAAGCATTACCGCTACGGCCAACGGTGAAGTGGTAACCGCCACCACCGCAGAGGGCAAAGAGTCTGACCTGAAGATTGTGGAATCCACCACGGTTAATAACGGCACAACCACCAACAGCATTCAGGACGTTGTGGCAAAAGTCAAGAATGCGGTTGTCGAGATTACCACAGAAGCCACTTCCTACAGCAGTTTTTACGGACAG
>CADCOZ010000148.1 GCA_902803125.1 uncultured Ruminococcus sp. | reverse complement strand
ATATTGTTGTCCTCCTCTGTTCATTCTTCCACAATTTCAAACAATTCCGGCGGGAAAAGATAATCTTCATCCAATTCTGTCATGATTCTGTACCAATCTTTTTCGATAGAAATCACTTCATAAACTTTGTCTTTTTCAAACGCCCTGCCTAAATATTCTTCCCCAATATACTTCACTTTCATTTGTTCAGTTTCCTTTCAACACAGGGTTTCTTGTCGCCTCATACTTACCTCCGTCACATTTTGAAAACGGGTCTATTCCGCAATTCCTGCCATTGTATTCAAAAAGGACGTGAGATGTAATCATCTGACCCTTGCTTCTATTTTACCACGCTGTATATCGTTGTCAAGCCGGTTGGTATTCTTTTTCAGACGGCCAACCCGTTCATATCTACCTGCGTTTAATGCTGGCCTTGTCAGGCATTTGTCTATGATGCGGCATTCCGTCAGCGGCTTGCGATACCTTCACCGCTTTATTCGCAAAGCGGCTTTCCTTAGAACCGGTTTAATATCTGGTCGAGTAAATTGATCGTCAATTGATCGTCAATTGATTTTCGTGGTTTTCTGTCGGGGCATTATTGACAGAATAATCGTTAGCATGATATAATAAAAAGAATGTACTGAGTCATCGAACACGAATAAGCAGGAGCTAATACCTCACAGATGTACAATACGGGAATAAAGGAGGGGTATATATGAAAATTACGGTGGCGGGTTTAGGATATGTCGGACTGTCGTCTGCGGTTTTGCTGGCACAGCATAATGAGGTGACGACAATTGATACGAATATAGAAAAAGTGGATAAAGTGAATCGGCGGATTTCGCCGGTGTCCGACAGTGAAATGCAGTATTTTCTCAAAGACAAGCCCCTGCACCTGACGGCGACAACGGACGAAACCGCCGCTTATGCAGAGGCGGACATGGTGATTATTGCGGTGCCAACGGATTATGATGCCGAAAAGAACAGCTTTGACACTTCGTGCATTGAAGCGGTGATGAACAGTTTATGCCGTTTTCAGCGGCAGGCGGTGGTGGTCATCAAATCCACGGTGCCGGTCGGTTATACCCGCCGTTTGCGTGAAGCATTCGGTTATGCATCGCTTCTTTTCAATCCGGAGTTTTTGCGGGAATCACGGGCGCTGTATGACAGTCTGCACCCGTCAAGAATCATTGTGGGATATGATGAGGCGAATAAGCGTTTGGAAAGTCACGCCGAAACATATGCGGCTCTTCTTCAGCAGGGAATGGAACAGCAGGAAGAGGTGCCGGTGATTTATATGGATACCGCAGAAGCGGAAGCGGTCAAGCTGTTTGCCAACACCTATTTAGCGATGCGGATTGCGTTTTTTAATGAATTGGATACCTATGCAGAGGTAAAGGGTTTCCGTACCGAAAAAATCATTGAAGGGGTGTGTCTGGACCCTCGGATTGGTGATTACTATAACAATCCGAGTTTTGGTTACGGCGGTTATTGTCTGCCGAAGGATACCCGCCAGTTAGTGGCCAACTATCAGGACATTCCGGAACGCCTGATGCGGGCGGTTGTGGAAAGCAACGAAACCCGTAAGCAGTTTATTGCGGATCAGATACTTCAGCAGCTGCGGCAGAGTGGGAAATCACCGCAGGAGAGTGTCATCGGCATTTTCCGCCTGACGATGAAAACCAGCAGTGACAATTTTCGCCAAAGTTCTATACAAGGAGTCATGCAGGCCTTGAGTCGGCAGGGAGCCAAACTGCTGATTTATGAGCCGGCGTTGGGAGCGGCGGCACAGTTTCATGGGTATGAGGTGGTGCAGGATTTGGCGGTATTCAAAGCCCGTGCCGATAAGATATTGGCTAACCGTTATGAGCCGTGTCTGGATGATGTGGCCGATAAAGTTTATACCAAAGATATTTTCAGACGTGATTAACGGAAGCAGTGAATAGTGTTTAGGTCAAACTATGGAAAACCTATAAAAGTCAATACCCTTCCCCTGACAGAAAGAATACTGTTGATTTAGGTCAAGTCAGCGAATTTTGAAAGGGGGTTTGGGGGAAAACTTTTTT
>CADCOZ010000147.1 GCA_902803125.1 uncultured Ruminococcus sp. | reverse complement strand
TGACCGCCTGATTGACATTCATCGTGGTGTATGCTCCGGTCTGGTTTTCGCCGCTGAGATACACGCTGACAGGGGTAGCGGGATACATCAGCGGCCGGTCATCGGATGCGGAACGCTGTCGGGTCATCATCACCACCAATGCGGCACTGACCAACAGCACCAATACCGCCGCCGCTATGAGTGCCGGACGGAACCATCGCTTCTTGTGCGGTACCTTTTCATAGGTCATTGCTTCTTCTAAATACTGGTCGTCCATTCCATCAAGCCATTCGTATTTCATGACAAAACCCCCTTTTTCGTAAGATCGTTTTTCAGCTTCTGCCGCATACGGGACAAACGGGTGCGGACAGTCCCTTCCTTCAAACCGGTCAAAGCAGACAGCTGTTCATAGGAATCCCCCATCCAGTAGCGGCGAATAAACAGTATGCGATTGAGCTTGTCCTGCTGTGACAAAAATTCGTTGATGCACTTTTTCAGCAGGGCGGTTTGCACCTCATCTTCTACCGAAATGATATCGGGTATGGTTTCGGAAAGTTCTTCCAAACTCATGCCGTAGTTGCTTTGACGTTTTTGTGCCTGTTCTTTTTCATAGCGTTTGCAGGCCAAGTTATGCACGATACGAGCAACAAAACTTTTCAAATGCTGTGGTCTTTGCGGCGGAATGGCATTCCAGACCCCTAAATAGGCATCGTTCACGCATTCTTCTGCTTCCTGCGGCTGACCAAGAATATTGCCCGCAATATACAAACACAGTTTGCCGTATTTTTCGGACAGGGCTTCAATGGCTGTTTCCGAGCGTTCAAAAAACAACTCGATGATTTTTTCATCCTCCATGTTTTCGCCTCCTTGCAAGAAGTTCTTTCTGCCGATAAAGTACGGTTTTGACGCTGTTTGTTACATAAACTTTGAACCACAGCAAATCTACACAAAGCGTGTAGCTACAGAGCAAAAAAAATCAGAGCCAACGGCTCACCGGTCATTTGGCTCCCCACATGAACAATTATCGGTTGGCGGTCAGGCAATAATTCTTTTTTAGAATTATGCTCGGTTATGCAGGGTTTATATACCCTTTCGCATAAAAACAAAAAAGCATAGATAGAATAAAAAAAATATAAAAGGTATGTACAACTATGCATAACCCTGCATATTGCTTTTAGAGAAAAATAATAGAGTCAAGAAAATGGCAGGATTTATTATCGTGGCATTGGCAGAACCAACCGTGTAAGCCCTGTGAAGCGGCGGCAGAACCACTCTTTATGTGGGTGGTGACGGGTTGTGACGGGTTTATATACCCTTTCGCGCAAAAACAAAAAAGCAATAGATAGAATAAAAAAATATAAAAGGGTTGTACAACCCGTCACAACCCGTCACCTTGCTTTTAGAGAAAAATAATAGAGCCAAGAAATGGCAGACTCTTGTTATCGTGGCATTGGCAGAACCAACCGTGTAAGCCCTGTGAAGCGGCGGCGGAATCACTCTTTATGTGGTTAGTGTATGGTTGTGTATGGTTTATATACCCTTTCGCATAAAAACAAAAAAGCATAGATAGAAAAAAATATAAAAAGGTATGTACAACTATACACAACCATACACTTTGCTGGTTGCTGACTGCCGACCGCTTCACATTATTCATTATTCATTATTTCCGGTATGTACAACTATACACAACCATACACTTTGCTGATTGCTGACTGCCGACCGCTTCACATTATTCATTCTTCGCTATTCATTATTCATTATTCATTGAGGGGACGTTCGAAAGAACGTCCCCGTTTCAGCCTCCAAGGGATATCATAGCGTCAATACAGCGGCGGGCGTGGGTGATGGTGTCGGCGGGAAGCTGAATCTCTTCGCCGCCGGTACCCTGACAGCAGTGCAGAACGTCTGCAAGGGTGGTGGCTTTCATGTCGGAACAGATGAGGGACTTCGACAGCAAATAAAACCGCTTGTCCGGACAGAGATATTGGAGATGCTCGGCAATACTGTTTTCGGTGCCAATAATGAACTCGGTATGGTCGGAACGGATAGCAAAATCCATGATACCACTGGTGGACCCGATATAATCGGCTTGCTGAGCCACAGCGGGGATACATTCGGGATGCACCAACAGAAGGGCTTGGGGGTGGGCTTGTCTGGCTTGACGAGCCTGTTCGGCAGTGACCGCCGCATGAACCGGACAGCCGCCCTGCATCAGGGCTATCTGTTTGTTCGGCAGCTGTTTGGCAACATAAGACCCCAGATTGCAGTCGGGAATAAACAGGATATCGGGGTTTTCGAGTTGGCTGACAATCTTGACAGCAGAGGCAGAAGTGACGCAGACATCACAAACGGTTTTCAGTTCGGCGGTGGTATTGATATACGCCACCACGGTACAGGTCGGGTGTTGGGCTTTATAGGCGAGTATCGCTTCTTTGGTGAACTGTTCTGCCATGGGACAGCCGGCGATAGGATTAGAAAGCAGTACCTTCTTTTCGGGCGACAGAATCTTGACCGTTTCGGCCATGAAGCGAACCCCACACATCAGCATGGTGCTGTGAGGAGCCTGTGCGGCTAATTTGCTCAGGGCATAGGAGTCGCCGGTATAGTCTGCCACCTCCAGTATTTCGTGTGCCTGATAGCTGTGCGCCAGAATACAGATATCTTTTTCTTTCTTCAGGCGTAGAATCTCGCCTTGCATTTCTTTGATGGTCATCGACATTTTGCATCATCCGTTTCTTTTGTGAAAAATATGCCGCCGAGGAATGTCAAGTATAAGATGAATATTGTCAAGTATGCTTGACATCATAGCGGCTGTGTGATAAAATAGGTATCGCCAAGTAAAAGGGGGACGTTCATTCCATTTTGCGGAATACGGATTTTGGTGCTCCACAGATGGGACAAATCCAGCTGTCGGGCAGTTCCTCAAAGGGAATGAGCGGGTCGATATAATCGAATTTACAAATGGTGCAGGTATGTTTTTCGAGAATTTCTTCTTCCTCCGGCAGATAAGTGGGAGCAAATTTGGGTGATTTGCCCTTGATGACCTTGGTGTAGAACTCATAGGTCATGGGTTTGCCCTTGATAGATTCACTGCCGGCCATCGGTTCTGCGATGAAAATCGTATGGGTAACGGTTTCCACGGAATGCACCACCTTACACAGGAACCAACAGCAGATATCCTCCTGAATGACAGGAACCCCTTCCTGCAAAATCTTGTGCCGGACGTTGTCGAGCTTATTGCCGTCCCGTCCGGAGGTGAAGCCCAACGCCCCGATGACGGCACCGGACGTATTTTCGGACAGCACATTGACGGTAAACAAGCCGGTGCGTCTGATACATTCGTTGGTAAAGTTGCTGTGGTTGATGCTGACGGCGACCGTCATGGGATAGGAAGAAATCTGTATTACCGTATTGACAATACAGGCGTTGGCGGCTGTGAGTCCCTTGGAACCGATGGCACACATACCGTAGGAAAGGGATGTCAGAATTTTATCATACATTTACGGGTCCCCCTTATTACATCTTTATCTTTTATCATACCATATCTTTTCTGATTTTACAAGAAATTCTGTATATTTTGTCTTCTTTATCTCAGGACAGCCACCCTGGGGAAACCCCTTTTCTGGCGAAAAAAGGGGTTTCCCCAGACCCCTTCCCTAAATTCGCTGACTTGACCTCATCAAACATTATTCATTTTTCATTTTTCATTATTCATTATTCATTTTTTCTATTTCTCCGCTAACGGAAGGCGTAGAGGATAAGCCCGTAGAGGGTGGCGGCCACGGTGCCGTAGACGATGACGGGGCCGGCGATGATGAACATTTTGGCACCCAAGCCCATAACCAGACCTTCGGTTTTGAATTCGATGGCGGGAGCGACAACGGCATTGGCAAAGCCGGTGATGGGTACCAAGGTGCCGGCTCCTGCCAAACGGGCGATGTTATCGTATAAACCAAGGGCTGTCAGCAGAGCGGATATCGCCACCAGCGTTATGCCGGTGAAACAACGGGCATCCGGCAAAGAAAGCCCCCAAGTCAATTGATACGTGTCGGTCAACAGCTGACCGATGACGCATATCAGACCGCCGACCGCAAAGGCACATAAACAGTCCTTCACCAGACTGCTTTTAGGAGAAACCCGCTGTACCATGCGGGCATATTGTTCCTGAGAAAGATTCATAGCATCAGTTCCTTTATCGTGGGTAGTGGGCAGCAATTAGTTCAAGCCCCAAGTGGCTGTCCTTTAGATATAGTGTACCGCTAATGACGGCAATTATGAGAGTATAAGGTGATATTTATGAAAGAAATCTATCTTGATAACAGTGCAACAACGGTCGTGTGTCCGGAAGCGGCACAAAAAGCAATACAAATGATGACAGAAATCTATGGCAACCCCTCCTCTTTGCATACGATGGGTTTCTTATCACAAACAGAAGTGGACAAAAGTCGGGAAAGAATTGCGGCGGTGCTGTCGGTCAACAAAGAAGAGATTATTTTCACCTCCGGCGGGACGGAAAGCAACAATACCGCTGTTTTCGGTGCCGCCAAGGCACTGTGCCGCCGCGGAAAAAAAATCATTACCACCGCCGTGGAACACTCTTCGGTTTTGGCGGCCATGCAGGTACTGGAAAAACAAGGCTTTGAGGTGGTGTATCTGCCGGTGAATGAGCAGGGCTGTGTTCGTTTGGAAGAATTGTCACAGGCCATTGACAGCCAAACCATTTTGGTCAGCATGATGGCGGTGAACAATGAAACCGGTGCCATACAGCCGATTGAAGCCGTGCGGAAAATGATTGACAGAGCCAAATCTCCTGCCCTGTTCCATGTAGATGCGGTGCAGGCGTTCGGTAAGATGCCGCTGAAACCCAAAAAATGGGGCATTGACCTGCTCAGCGTCAGCAGTCACAAAATACACGGTCCCAAGGGAGTCGGTGCTTTATACATCAAAAAAGGAACGCATATCGTCCCTCTGCACTATGGCGGCGAACAGCAAAGACGTATTCGTCCCGGCACCGAAGCCGTGCCGCTGATTTGTGCGATGGGTGAAGCGGTGCGGGTTTTGCCGGACTGTCAGCAGGAATGGGAACAGATGCAGACACTGAACGCCTATGCCCGTCAACGGCTGTCGGCGATGGCTAACGTGGTCATTCATTCCTCTGCGGACAGTATGCCGTATATCCTGAATTTGTCGGCGGTGGGGTTCCGCTCGGAAACGCTTTTGCACCATTTGGCACAGAAGCATATCTATGTATCCGGCGGGTCGGCGTGTGCCAAGGGACAAAAAAGTCATGTGCTGACAGCAATGGGTCTGCCCAAAGAATATATTGACTCTGCCATCCGATTGAGCTTCTCCCGCTATACCACACGAGAAGACATTGATTATTTTTGTGAAGAATTGGAAAATGCGTGTCAAACCCTTGCAAGCAGCCGCTAAAAGTGGTACACTCTTTTTATGTTATCCGTCACTATCCTGATGTTATTGACAAAGTAAGGAGTAACCGCATGAAAGAAATTATTTTATTAAAACTTGGTGAGATCGTTCTCAAGGGACTGAATAGAAAAAACTTTGAAGATACCCTCCTGCGGTGCCTTCGCCGCCGCTTGGCTGTTATCGGAGCCTTTCAGGTACGGGCGGCACAGTCCACGATTTATGTAGAGCCGCTAAACGATGCCATTGACATGGACGAAACCGCCGACTGTGTATCCAAGATTTTCGGCATAGCGGCATATGCCCGTGCGTGTGTGGCGGAGAAAGACCTTGAGCAGATGAAAATAGCCGCCGCCGACTATTTGGCCGATACCCTTGACGGCGTACAGACCTTTAAGGTGGAAGCCAAGCGTTCCGATAAGAAATTCGCCTATACTTCACCGGAAATCAGTGCGGCGATGGGAGAATACCTATTGGAGAAGTTTCCTCACCTGACCGTGAATGTACATGAACCCGATGTTATCGTCACCGTTGAGGTGCGTGATTTCGGTGCCTATATCCGTGCCGGACTGGAGCGTGGAGCCGGCGGTATTCCGGTCGGCACCGGCGGGAAAGCCTGTGTGTTGATTTCCGGCGGCATTGACAGTCCTGTGGCCGCCTATATGATGGCCAAGCGAGGCTTGGAGCTGATGGCGGTACACTTTGCCAGTCCCCCCTACACCAGTGAACGAGCCGAACAAAAGGTAGTTGAACTGCTTCAGCGGGTAGCCGCCTACAGCGGCCGCCTGAAAATGTACACCGTGCCGTTCACCAAAATACAGGAACAGATTCGTGAGAAATGCAAAGAAGAATACTTCACCATCATCATGCGGCGGTTCATGATGGAAATCGCCCAGCAGTTAGCCGCCGCCAAAGGGGCGCAGGCACTGATTACCGGTGAAAGCCTCGGACAGGTGGCCAGTCAAACGATTGGTGCGATAGCCTGCACCGATGCGGTATGTCGGATGCCGGTATTCCGTCCTCTGCTCGGCATGGACAAGGAGGAAATCATTGAAATTTCCCGCCGCATTGACACCTTCGATATCTCCATCCAGCCCTATGAGGACTGCTGTACGGTGTTTACCCCCCGACACCCCCGCACCCGACCGGAATTGGCCAAGGTTTTGGCAGAAGAATCCCACCTTGACAGTGCTGTTCTCATTGAGGAAGCCGTTCAAAATACCGTTGTCCGTGACATACAGAAGGAATGAATAATGCATAATGCATAATTTGCTGAATTTATTGGCTTTTCACATTATGAATTATGAATTGAGGTTGATATAAGAAATGAATGCAGAGATTTATTTTCCCAGAAACGGCAAGGCTTTTGGTCAGACCGCTGATAAAGGCTTTGAGGATACCATTACCAAGCTGAACAGCATTCAGGTGAATATTATCTATAAAACGGAAATCAACCTGACAGGTGAAAGCATGGCCGAAGCCCTGCGGGTCACTGATTCCGGCGAGGATAAAATCGGATTGATCTTTGTGGCCGATGCCCTGACCAAGGACAGTCAAAAACAGGCTGAGGAATTCTTTGAAAGCATTGGCATTGTCAGCAAGGTCAAACGCATTGAATCCCCCTGCCTTGACCCCACGCAGGACGACACCGCCCATACCGCCGACAAACCTAAAAAACAAAAAAAGACAAAGGTCAAGAAAAACGCCGCCGCCGATGAGGAAGAACTGATTGATATCAGCGGCGGGTCTGTCAGCATTGAACAGCAAAACTTCTATGCCTATACCGCCGAATACAACAACAAATTGATTGTTCTGATGCCGTCCCATGAGGAATTCGGCACCGACTTCAACACGATTCTGTATACGGCGGCGAAAAAGGTCGTGTCCCCCAAGAAAAAACGTGCCTTCTGGAAACGATTCATTCCCTGCAAGGGTGACCGTCCGGTCGATGTCATTCGCAAAATCATTTTGATTCTGGCCATCTGTACGTTTATTGTTTCTTCCTATATGCTGCTCAATATCCTGTTCATTGAGCCGGCCATCAATGACCGCACCACCTCTTCTATCCGTGACCTGCTGGTGTCAACGGTAGACGGTGAAAACTCCGATACCAAAAAGAGCAAGGACGGTACCGATGGTGTGCTGTCTGACTTCTCCAAACTGCTGAGTGCCAACAGTGATACGGTCGGCTGGATCACCGTGCCGAATACGGTCATTGACTATGTGGTGGTACAGTCACCGAATGATGCCCAGGCGATTGCCAACGGTGAAGACCCCTATTATCTCTACCGTGATTTCTACGGCAACTATACCAAAGACGGCTCCATTTTCTTGGACTACCGCAGTTCACTGGACAGCAAGAACATGATTCTGCACGGTCACCATATGCAGGACGGCAGAATGTTTGCCAACCTGATGTATTATAATGAGCTGGAATTCTATCAGAAAACACCTGTCTTTACCTATAACACCCTCTACGAAAAGAGTCAGTGGAAGATCATCTCCATCTTCAAGACCAACACGCTGAGATGGCAGGGTGAGGTTTTCAACTATCTGCGGGGCAGCTTCAGCAGTGATTATGATTTCCTGAATTATGTCTATGAACTGCGAATGCGTTCGTTCATTGACTGTCCGGTCGATGTGAACGAACACGATACCATTGTCACGCTGTCCACCTGCTGTTATGACTTTGACGACTTCCGCTTTGTGGTGGTCGCCCGTAAGGTCAGGGACGGCGAGGATACCTCTGTCGATGTATCCAAGGCCAAATACAGCGACAATCCGCTGTATCCTGATGTATGGTATGAATACAGAGGCGGCACCAAGCCGATTGTTACGTCTTTCCAGGATGCGTTTAACCGTGGTGCCATCACATGGTATGACGGCACGGGCAAATGGTCGGAAAAGGACGATGAAGAACTGGCTCGTCTGCTGAATGAAGGTAAGGACAAGGCTGAAAAAATGCTGCGGGAGAGTTTCCAAAAGGAAAACTATGCCGCCGCCCAACAGCAGGAGGTTGAAGAAATCATTCGCAAGTATATGACCCGTATCAATGAAGCGTCCAAGGCTTCTGAGGTCAATGACCTCTATGCACAGGCCGTGGCCGAACTCAGCACCATCAAGACCAAAAAAGAGGTCGAAAAGGAAGCCGAGGAAAGCCGGAAGCAGGCAGAAGCAAGCAAAAAACAGGCCAGTGACCAAGCCCTTGAAGAAGCCAAAGCCTCTGCCATTGAAGAAATAAAACAGTTGTTAGAGGGCAACGAATATCGTGTGGCACAGTATGAACAGGTGCAGAAGATTATCGCAGACTATACCGAGAAAATCAACAAAGCCAAGGATATTGCCACGATTCGCAAGGAAAAAGATGCGGCGATTGCGGCGTTGAAGAAAATCAAGACCAATGAACAGCTCAATTCCGAAGAAAGCAGTAAACAACAGCAGTCGTCCCGTCCGAGTTCGTCCACGCCGTCCTCGTCCGATCCGTCCGAACCGTCCAAACCGTCCGAACCGTCCAAACCGTCCGAACCGTCCGAAAAATCCGATGACCCCGAGGAAAGCAGACGGCAGTATGAAGAAGAACAGAAGCGTTTGCTTAACAGTTACCGTTCCGAAGCCGTCATAGAGATACAGTATTATCTTGACCGCAGCGAATACGACAGCGAACAGCAAAGCGTCATTGACAGTGTCGTCACAACGTATACCTACCGCATTAACAACGCTGACAGCTATGATGCCATTTGGAAAGAAGTGAATAAAGCCAAAAGTGTTTTAGACCGGATTCCCACCATCTATGATGAATCTTCCGAAGAAAGTTCAGAACCGTCACCCCCGCCGCAAAGCTCCATCGAGGACAGCTCTCAGCCGCAAAGTTCCATTGAGGACAGTTCTCAGCCGCAAAGCTCCACGGAAAGCAGCGAGAATTCCGATGAATCCAACAGTGAAAATACCGAAGAATAAACCAAGCGTGTTCCAAGGAGGAACAGCCGATGAAATCAATGCATAAAATGCTGGCCGCAGGATTGGCCGCCGTCTTTCTGCTGGTGTGTGCTTCCTGCCAACAGGCAGAGGAACCGCCGCAGGAAAGCAGCCGTGAAGAAACCTCTGTGGCTGAAGAAAGTTCAAAACCCGAAAGTTCTCAACAGGAAAACTCCCAACCGGAAAACTCCCAACCGGAAAGCTCCCAACCGGAAAGCTCCCAACAAAGCAGTAAGTTAAAGAAACAGCAGTCTTCTGAAACCTCTCCTGAACTGTATGATTGGTATGTCGACAGCACCTATGAAGCTCTCAGCGACTTCAACGGTCTGCTGTCACAAAACCCCGACACGGTCGGCTGGGTCAGTATCCCGAATTCGGTGGTGGATTATCCGGTGGTGCAGGGTCCCAATGATGCCTATTTGGTATCGCAGGGTCAAGACCCCTATTATCTCTGCCGTGATTTCTACCACAACGATATTCTCAGCGGTTCCATTTTTCTGGACTACCGCAGTGCGCTGGACAGCAAGAACCTGCTCCTGCACGGTCACCATATGATGAACGGCAGTATGTTTGCCACCGTCATCGGCTACAACAGCTTCAGCTTTTATCAGATGTCGCCGGTCGTGACCTTTAATTCTCTCTACGAAAAAAGCAAGTGGAAGATTATTGCCGTCTGCAAGACCAATACCCTTGAATGGCAAGGCCCCTATTTTGACTATCTGCGGGGCGATTTCGGCAGTGAGTATGATTTCCTGAATTTCATCTATCAGATACGCCTGCGGTCGATTTATAACTGTCCCGTGACGGTCAACGAATACGATACGATTATCACCATGTCCACCTGTGCGTATGACATGGAGGACTTCAGAATGTTTATCGTTGCCCGCAAGGTGCGGGAAGGAGAGGATTCCACGGTCAATGTCGGCCGAGCCACCATCAACCCCAACCCGCTGTATCCTGACGCATGGTACAGCTACTACGGCGGTGTTCGGCCGGAGGTCACCTCTTTTCAGGATGCGCTGAACAAGAAAAAAATTAACTGGTATGACGGTGCCAAAAAGTGGTCACAAAAAGACGATGACGAACTGTCCACGCTGTTGACCAAAACCAAAACCGATGCGGTCAATACCCTGAAAACCGCCTATGACCCGCAGAATTATGACAGCAATCATCTTGGCTATATTCAATCCTATGTCAATGCCTATGAAGGCTTCATCGGAGATGCCACCAATACCGGAAGAGTCTATGCCCTGCGGGATATGTGTTTAGCGGTGATTCATTCCGTAGAAGCCAAGCCCCTGACCGATGCACAGAAAAAAACGCTGGATAAGACCCGTTCACAGGCCTATACTGCCATCAACAACGCCATGCAGGGCAAGACCTACCGTGATGCCCAACAGCAGAAGGTTGACCGTCTGTTGCAGAGCTATGTCACGAAAATCAAGGCGGCCAATGATCAGGGTACCATCCATATGCTGAAGGACAGGGTGGTTTATCTGCTAAATGATATCCCGACAGACGCACAGCTGACAGCCATTGAAAAGAAAAAGACCCAAACCCAGACCTCAGACCCCAATACCAGCAAAGCCTCCAATACCAGCAAAGCCACTTGATCCTGTAAGCCAACAGAGGAAAAACGATGGAATACGAAATTATTTTTTATCATGCCGGCAAGACCTTTGAAACAGAACGTCTGCTGACCAAAAAGCTGTCCCAACGACAGCTTCACCACAGCACCTCCACCGCCGCCGCCGCACCGGAGGAATTAGCCGAGGCCCTGCAAACGGCACTGGGGCGGTGTTCCGTGGTGCTGATTATCGGCGGCTTAGACGGCAGCCGCCACAGCACCGACAGTATTCTTTCGGTGATTCTGTCCGCACAGAGGGACAGTCTTTACCGTGAAAAGATAGTAGATGAATCTGACAACATCGCCTATTATATCCGTGCTCAACAGCAGTGTATTCTGCTGATGCCTGACGACCCGAACGTGATAGAGGAAATGTTCGAAAAGCGGCTGCTGTCCGTGCTGGAACAGCACTATGCCCTGCAAAAAGAAGCGGACACCGCCCCGCTGCTGACCGATGTGACCGAAAAACTGAACCGTCAGCTGCAAGACATGGATCGGCACCCCTCCGATTACCATGACCAAATTGTCCGCCAACAGCAGTCTGAACTCAAACATCTTCGCTGGGGCATCACAGCGGCCGCTATTACCGGCTGTTTGCTCCTGCTGGCCTCCCTCCTGACGTTTCTGATACGATAACACTGTTGAGGCTTTGGCATGGGCTGAGGGCTCTGATGGCTCCGGCAAGGGTTCTGCTCCTGCACCCTGTCAGGGGGACTTTCACTTGAAAGTCCCCCTGACAGCCTTTTTATCAACTGTCCGTTGAACAGCCCATCATTTACTTGATAAATAAAACAATCGATTGGATTTATAGAGGTGTTTCTTCAACTTAACGAGCAAGGATTCCCCCGCTTCTAAAGCGGGGGGATAAATGCTCCCTATGTGTTTGTCATTGACAAACACAACATAATGATGCTATAATAAAAGCGGCAGCAGAGGCGGAGCTCAGCGACATCCCCTGTTGACAAGAGGGCCATCCACGCCTGAGAATAGAAGATGGGTCATCTTTAAGAAAGATGTAAAAGTCGTAACTCCACTTAACTGCCGCACGCGGATTGAAATGAGGATGTGAAAATGGCTGATTTCAGTTTATTATACCCGCAGGGAGCCTCACCGGACAGCAAGGTGCTGAGTGAGGAAGCCTGCAACGATTTGTCGATAGAATATATCTGTGAAAAACTGTCTGGTGAAACCTACGAACAGAATATTATCAAGAATATCATGATTCGCATGGAACGGGATCCCGCCGTCATTCGCTACCGCAGAGATGTATTTGACGATTTGTTTCACTTTCCGAAATTGCGGGAGCGAATCAAGGAACTGTTGGTGGAGCTGGCATATTTGAAAGAGTTGGAAAAGTCCGTGAAAGATGCCACCGCCTCCCCTATCTGGCAGCTGATCAACCGATTGCAGGAACTGGATGTTTATGTCAATTGTATCTCCGGTATTTATCAGTCTTTGTCAGAACACGACATTCAATCGGAAGGTATGCATCAGCTGAAGAATTTCGTGGGCAGACTGTACAACGAAAACGGCTTTGAATATCTGCATGATGATATCAAGGATTTGGTCAGTGAAATCGGACGGGTCAAGAGCTTATCCATCGGTGTGAATTTAGACAGCCGTCTGATGCCGGTGGAGGTCGGCATTGTTTCCATCAACGACAAGCCGTTTACCAAACCGGGTTTGCTCAGTAATTTTCTGAGTTTCTCGTCACAAAAAGACGAAATCAACGGTGTGGCGGGCTTTGACGGCATGACCAAGTTCCATACAGTCGGCAAGGTCAGCGGCGACGACCCGCTGATGTCCAATCTCAGCCGTGTGATGACCGAAATGTTGGGGACGACTGTCCGCAAACTCAAAGGCAAACTGTCGAAATATACCAACGTCAGCGGCTACGGCCTGACCAAGATGATTCCCGAATTTATCTTCTATATCCGCTGGGCAGATTATCTGGAAAAAATACAAGCCAAAAACATTCCGCTTTGCAAGCCGGAAATCCTGTCCTCTCCCACACGGGAAACTTATATGCACGGGGTGTATAACTTCAAGTTAGCGATTCGCTGTGCCGAAGGCAAAACAGATGAAATCATTCGCAACGACCTTGCATTCAACCCCGAACACGGCATTTATATCATGACAGGCCCCAACCGCGGCGGCAAAACCACCCTGACACAAGCTGTCGGTTTAGTCTTTCTGCTGGCTCAATGCGGTCTGTATGTGCCGGCAGAAAGCTGTTCGCTCACACCCGTTGACAGTATCTATACACACTTCCCCGCCGATGAAAACAAAACCGTTGATTTGGGTCGGCTGGGGGAGGAATCGCAGAGAATGAGTCAGATTTTCTCCGAAGCCACCAAAGAAAGTCTGCTGCTCTTTAATGAATCGCTGGCCACCACTTCCTTCGCCGAAGGTTTATATATTGCCAAAGACGTGGTGAAGGCACTGCGGTATTTGGGAGCCCGCACTATTTTTAATACACATATGCATGAATTGGCGATGTCGGCCGCAGAGGTCAACAGCCAGATCGAGGGAGATTTAGCGGTCGCCAGTTTGATTACGGGTATCCACGAGGGCAAGCGTTCCTATAAAATCTTTATTGCACCGCCGGAAGGTGTCAGCTATGCACAGGATATTGCCAAGAAATACGGCGTGACCTTTGACCAGCTGACCGAAAAGATTCATAAATAGAGCAAAACACCGCATCGTGTCCCCTCCCCTATTACGCAAAAACAGCCGTTTCTCTCAGAAGAAGCGGCTGTTTTATGATAGGCGAAAACCTGTTCGCTATCTGTGTCATGCGGCTTTATGAAATTGACCTGCCCTCAAGCAGTGTGAGGACATCAATCCGCAGTGCCTTGATTGGTCAGAAGGTCAGCGGACAGATGAGCATACAGCCCCTGACAGCCCAGCAGAATATCGTGATACGCTCTGTCGAAATCACGGGTATACCACGGGTCGGATACGGTGCCGCCCTGTTCGGTGTATTCCATCAGCAGATGCAGTTTATTGTCGAAATCATTCCCAATGATACGTTTGGCATTTTTCATATTGTTGTGATCCATGACAATCAGCAGGTCAAAATCGTAATAATCCTGAAGGGTCATTTGTCGGGCGGTTTTGCCGTCACAGCGGAGGCCATGCTCCAACAGCTTGCGTCTGGCAGGCGGATAAACCGAATGCCCCAGTTCCTCTGTGGATGTTGCCGCCGAAGCAATCATAAAGTACCGCTCCTGATGGTGCTGACGGACGATATCTTTCATGATGAATTCCGCCATCGGACTGCGGCAGATGTTGCCGTGACAGATGAACATTACTTTTATCATATAAAATTCCTTTCTCAAATTGCTGTAAAAGGGCATAAAAAGCCGTATTTTGCGAGGGTGTCGG
>CADCOZ010000146.1 GCA_902803125.1 uncultured Ruminococcus sp. | reverse complement strand
GCTGTTGACCATCGTGGTCAGCTTCTTTTCATCATTAACCGCTCCGTCCGGCTTCACCGTTACACGGGCTTCACCGCCTGTGGCAGGAACAATCGTATTATCAAAGAGGGTTTCTGTGGTGCCGTCAGGGTTATTCTGAATGATCTTGACCGCCATCGGGGCATATTCATCCTCCGGAAGCCACACGACATATTCCATCGCCTTGCGAATCTTACTGCCGTCACTGACCTGAATCGTAATCTTTCTTTTGGTCAGCTTATTGCCGGGCAGCGGGTCGGTGCCGATAACCACACCCGGTTCGACGGCACTGGCTACCATCGCTTTTTCTGTCTTAAAGCCGAGAGCCTCCAAATTGGCCTTGGCCTTATCGAACGACAAGCCCGCCACACTGGGAATTTCAATCAGTTCGGGCGCAGGACCGTTGGAAACAATCAATGTCAGGGTCGTATCGGGATACTGGTCGGTGCCTTCCTGCGGCGAACAGTCAATGACATAACCCGCCGCCACATCGGTTCTGTATACCTTCTGGACATCATAGGAAGTAAAGCCCTTCGCTGCCAGCTTTTCCTGTGCCTTTTCCTGACTGTAGTTCTTGACCTTTGGCACTTCAACCTTCTTTTTGTTGGTATAAACCGTCAGCTTGATTGTTGCATTTTCCTTGATTTTCTTGGTGCCGGATTCGGGATCCTGGGCAGTAATTTCGTTGACCTTGGTTCCCTGATTGGTGTCAATAATACGGAAATTGAACTTATAGTTCTTGTTGTTCTGCACGTCCTCTAACTGCATACCGACAAAGTTCGGCACGTCAACGGTTTCCACCTCATTTTGCTTGGCGATATTCTGCACAATCAGCACAAAGAAGAAGATAAACGCCGCCAGCACCAGCAGGCTGACCAAAATCGTTACCCACTTCACAATCGTCTTGGAGTGGGAAGAGGAAACCTCTTCATCAAAGGCACTGAAATCTTCGCTGTAGGTCTGCACCGGCTTCAGCACAGGGGCTGTACTGCCAACCGATTCCACATATTTCGTGGGGGCTCTGTCTACAAAGTAGCTGTAGTTGAATCTTGTGGTCGGGTCTTTGCGGAATACCTCGATGGCTTCAAGCATTTCCTTGGCACTCTCATAACGCTGTTTCGGATCCTTCCGCATGGCCCGCAGGGTGATTTCTTCCAAACCTTCGGGAATATTTTCGTTAATTTCACGGGGCGGCTTCGGGTCATTCTGGAGCTGCATAATCGCCACGGAAACAGCACTGTCGGCATCAAACGGCAGTTTGCCGGTCAGCATTTCATACAGCATCACGCCGACAGAATAAATATCGGCCTTGCCGTCTGTCACGCCGCCTTTGGCCTGTTCGGGAGCGATATAATGCACCGAACCGATAGCCTTGTTGGTCATGGTGCGGGTTTCGCCGTTATTGATGCGGGCAATCCCAAAGTCGGTGACTTTAATCGTACCGTCTTGTAACAGCATGATATTCTGGGGCTTCACGTCACGATGAACAATGCCTTTTTCGTGGGCGTGCTGTAAGGCCTGCAAAATCTGTACAGTAAAGTGTACCGCTTCCTTCCACGGAATGGCATTTTGCTGACCGATATATTCCTTCAGGGTAATGCCGTCAATATATTCCATGACGATATACTGGATTCTGTCGCCAAAGCTGACATCGTATACCTTCACAATATTCGGATGCGACAGCACCGCAATCGCCTTCGATTCATTCTTAAAGCGGCGGATAAATTCCTCGTTGCCAAGAAATTCATCTTTGAGAATCTTGATGGCAACGGTCTTGTCGTCCATATTGTCATGTGCCTTATAGACCATCGCCATGCCGCCGACACCAATCAGTTCCTGTATTTCATATCTTCCGTCAAGTCTTTTGCCGGTATATTTATCCATCAACAATACTCCTTTCAAACCATCAGTCTGCAATCACGGCCACGGTGATATTATCACTGCCGCCTTTTGACTTTGCTGCCCGTATCAGCTTTTCAATCAGTTCTTCGCCGCCGGTATCCTGCACCAGACTGCAAAGTTCTTCATCGCTGAAATAGCCCGATAAGCCGTCTGTACAGATAATCAACTGACTGCCGGCTTGAAAATCTTCCATCGTATAATCTGTCATCAACACCGCTTCCACACCCAAGGCACGGGTAATAATATTGCGGTTCGGATGTTTTCTGGCCTGTTCATCGGTAATCTGACCGGCCTGCACCAGTGCCTGCACCATCGAATGGTCGGTTGTCAGACGGACAATCTGACCGTTTCGGTACAAATAAGCACGGCTGTCACCGGCGTGTACAATATGTATTTTTCCGCTTCCGGCCACCACACATACCACGGTGGTTCCCATCCCCCGCAGGGTGAAATTATCCATCGACATCTGATACACTTTTGCATTCGCTTCACTGACAGCGGTCTGCATCAATTCCCGAAGCTGTTCGGAGGTCATGTCGGGGTGATAACCCTCCGTCAATTGCTGTGATATAGTTTCTGTGGCAACACTGCTGGCTGTACAGCCGCCGTTAGCACCGCCCATGCCGTCACAGACGACCGCCCACACGGCATTGTCAGGAAACACGCCCGTTTTGCAATAATCCTGATTGGAGTCCCGCACCAGTCCTATATCACTGCCGGAATATACCCTCATGATGTTTGTTCCTCCTTTTGATACGCCCGCCGGAGCTGTCCGCACGAAGCGTTAATATCGCTGCCGAGTGTCCGTCTTACGGTGGCCGTAAGACCTGCTTTTTCCAGCACGGCCACAAAGCTGCGAATTTTATCCTGCCTGCTTTTTTGGTAACCGGTGCCGCCTACGGTATTCACGGGAATCAAATTGACGTGACAAAGCATTCCTTTCAGCCGCTGTGCCAGTTCGGCGGCATTGGCACGGCTGTCGTTCACACCGTCAATCATCGCATATTCAAAGGAAATCCGCCGTCCCGTTTGGCCGATATAGTAGCGGCAGGCTTTCAGCAGTTCCTGCATACCATAGCGGCGGTTAATCGGCATGGTGCGGCTGCGAATCTGGTCATTCGGTGCATGAAGCGACACCGAAAGCGTCAGCTGTAATTGAAGGTCTGCCAATTCATAGATTTTCGGCACCACCCCGCAGGTAGACAGCGAGATATGCCGCATACCGATGTTCATGCCCTTTTCACTGCTGACCAGCCGCAGAAAGCGAATGACGTTGTCGTAATTATCCAGCGGTTCGCCCATGCCCATCAGCACAATGTTGGAAATGCGGATATTAGCATCCTCCTGTTCGGCTCGCAGCTGTGCAAGCATTTCAGAGGCGGTCAGGTTGCGGGAAAAACCGCTCTGACCCGTGGCGCAAAAGGTACAGCCCATTTTACAGCCGACCTGCGTTGAAATACAGCTGGTATACCCATGGTGATATTTCATCAGCACAGACTCCACCGCTTCGCCGTCCGGAAACGATAGCAAATATTTCCTTGTACCATCATAAGCCGAAATCAATTTTTTTTCAATAGTTGCCGATAATATATAGTAGTTCTGTACAAGAACTTCCCGTAATTTCTTGGATATATTAGTCATTTCATCAAAGGATTTGACCCCTGACTGAAGCCATTGGTACACCTGAGCGGCTCGATACGCCGGTTCACCCAGTGCAGAAAGTTCCTGAGCAATCTCCTGTTCCTCCATAGAACCGATATCCTTCAGCATTGTTATCACTTCCTTTGGAATAAACTGATAAAGAAACCGTCCGTTCCGTGCCGGTGCGGAAACAGCGTCAATTCATTGTCCTGTTCGGCAATAGCCCGCCGCATACCCTCCGGCAGTCCCAAAGGACACGGCACAAAATCTTCATGTTCTGCCAAAAACCGCTGGGCGTTGCCGTTATTTTCACGGGGGTGCAGGGTACAGGTCGAATACAGCAGGTACCCGCCGCTTTTGACAAACATCGCCGCACGGCATAAAATGCGGTATTGTATAGCCGGCAGTTCCGAAAGCCCCAAATCGGTTTTGTAACGCAGTTCGGGTTTGCGGCGGATAATTCCCAAACCGGAACACGGCACATCGCACAAAACCCTGTCCGCCATGCTGTCCGCTGACAAATCCGCCGCATCACAAGCCTTGGTTTTGATGATATCAATTCCCAGCCGCTCGGCACCGTTTTCAACTAACCGAAGCCTTGCGGGATATAAATCGCAGGCCATCAGACGACCTGTATTGTTCATTCGTTCGGCACAAGTAAAACTCTTGCCGCCGGG
>CADCOZ010000145.1 GCA_902803125.1 uncultured Ruminococcus sp. | reverse complement strand
TGTTGAAGAAGCCAAAAGTCAGCGAATTTAGGGAAGGGGGTTTGGGGGGAACCCCTTTTTTCGCCAGAAAAGGGGTTCCCCCCAAGTGGCTGGCGGAGAAAAAAAGATTGTCAAATCGCATGGTTTGGTGTATAATAGCGATGTTATCCATTAAAAAGGACAAGGAGGAACTATTATGTTAAAAAAAGGTGAACTCGTTTCGTTCCGGCCGGACATTAAAGTCGTGGACTGTACCCTCAGAGATGGCGGACTGGTGAACGGCTTTTTCTTCAGCGATGACTTCGTCAGGGATCTGTACCAGTGCAACATCAAATCGGGTATTGACTATATGGAATTCGGCTATAAGGCCTCGAAGGAACAATTCGATACCAGTCAGTTCGGCAAGTGGAAGTTCTGCAACGATGACGACATCTATGCCATTGTGGGCGATAACGATACCGGCTTGAAAATTGCGGTCATGGCCGATGTGGGCAGAACGGATTTCCGTCAGGATATTATCGACAAGGCCAACAGCCCTATCGACATGATCCGTGTGGCCACCTATATCAACTCCATTCCGTCTGCTTTGGAAATTGTTGAGTATGCCCACAAGAAAGGCTATGAAACCACCATCAATATCATGGCGATTTCCAAATCGAATGATATGGACTTGGACGATGCTTTGGAACTGATTGGCCGCAGCTGTGTGGATACCATCTATATCGTAGACAGTTACGGTTCGCTTTATCCCGAACAAATGCGGCGTTATGCCGAAAAGTACCTCAACATAGCGGAGAAATACGGCAAGCATATCGGCATTCACGCCCACAATAACCAGCAGTTAGCCTTTGCCAATACCATTGAAACCCTGACAATGGGTGTCAGCTATCTGGATTCCACCGTCAGCAGTCTTGGCCGAGGAGCCGGCAACTGTCCGACAGAATTACTGCTCGGCTTCCTGAAAAACCCGAAATACCACATCAGCCCTCTGCTGACCTTTATCGAAAAGCATATTGTTCCCCTGCGGGAAGAAGGCCTTGTATGGGGCTATGACGTGCCGTATCTGCTGACCGGAAGATTAAATCAGCATCCCCGTGATGCTATTCAGTTTTCGCACGACCACCGCACCGACTACAAAAATTTTTATCACTCCCTCTTCGATAAGGATATCTGACCATTCCGGCGGGTCAACCATCACCGTTTCCCGCCGGACACCCAAAACGGAAGCATAACGAAATCCCGCCGGTGACATCATCAGCCGGCGGGATTTTCTTTATGAAAGGAACCGTGCGGAAAAATTACTTCTGCACCAGTGCCATGGTATCACGGGCAATCACCAGTTCTTCATTGGTGGGGATGACATAAACCGCCACGGAAGAATCCTCTGTGGAAATCTTGCCTTCCTTGCCGCGAATCATCTGTGCGTTGAGGTCATCATCAATCTTCACGCCCATATAAGCGAGGGCATGGCAAACATTACTGCGGTGCGAACTCTGGTTCTCACCGATACCGGCGGTAAAGACAATGGCATCAATGCCGCCCAAAACAGCGGTGTAACTGCCGATATACTTGAGGATATCGTATTCCAAAATATCAATGGCGAGCTGTGCTCTCTTGTTGCCGGCTTCTGCGGCGGCGGTCACGTCACGGTCATCGGAGGAAATGCCGGAAACACCCAGGAAACCGGATTTCTTATTCAAAAGCGTGTCCATTTCAGCGGGGGTGAAATGTTCTTTTTCCGCAATGAACGTCACAACAGAAGGATCCAGCGAGCCGGTTCTGGTACCCATCATGATACCGTCCAGCGGGGTCAGGCCCATGCTGGTATCAACGACCTTGCCGCCGTCAACCGCAGTAATGGACGAACCGTTGCCCAAGTGACAGGTCACCATCTTGATATCTTTGATGTCCTTGCCCATCAATTCCGCACAGCGGCCGGATACATAGCGGTGAGAGGTGCCATGGAAGCCATAGCGGCGAACCGCATACTTCTCATAGTATTCATAGGGAACCGGATAGATAAACGCCTTTTCGGGCATAGTGGAGTGGAACGCCGTATCAAACACAACCACTTCCGGCACCTGTGTGCCGAACACTTCCAAACACGCACGGATACCCTGAACATGAGCGGCATTGTGCAGAGGAGCCAGCGGAATCAGGCTTTCAATACCCTTGATAACGTCCTCGGTGACGATAACGGACTCACTGAACAGGGAACCGCCCTGTACGATACGATGACCGACGGCGGATACCTCGTCCAAGGACTTAATCACGCCGTATTCCTCACTGATGAGGGCATTTTTGATTTGTACAAAGGCTTCGGTGTGGTTGGTCATGGTAACATCTGTTTCAAAAACACGGCCGTCACCGGTGCTGTGTTTGAAATGACCGTCAATACCGATTCTTTCGCAGTTACCTTTGGCCAGAACGCTTTCGTCTGTCATGTCGATGAGCTGGTACTTCATGGAAGAGCTGCCTGCATTGATGACAAGAATTTTCATGTTGGATAAACCTCCTGTTTTTTTATTGCAAAATCATAATGATATACTTATAATATAATACAAAAGCGGGCTGATTTCAACCTATTTTTTTGCGAAAACGACAGTTTTTTTAGCCGCCGCAGAAAGGAGCGTAACCATGAACATCGGAGGGGTCATCTGCGAATTAAATCCCCTGCATAACGGTCATACATACCTGTTCCGCAGGATACACGAGGACGGCTGTGCGGTGATTGCCTGCATGAGCGGGTCTTTCACACAGCGGGGTGAAGCCGCCGTATTCGACAAATACACCCGCACCCAAGCCGCTTTGAAAGCCGGTGCTGATTTAGTGGTGGAACTGCCGGTCACCTATGCGTGTGCCGGAGCGGAACGATTCGCTTTCGGCGGGGTTTATATCCTGCATTCGCTCGGCTGTATACAGCGGCTCTACTGCGGCAGTGAAAGTGCCGACACCCGGCGTATTCTTCAAACCGCACAGCTATTAACAGAACCGGCCTTTAGCGATACCCTGCACCAATATCTCCGCCAAGGTCTGACCTTTGCTTCTGCCAGAGAAAAAGCGGTGCAAACCCTTTGCGGTTCGGACTTTTCGGCTATCCTGACACAGCCGAATGACATTTTAGCCGTTGAGTATGCCAAAGCCCTTTGGCGGCTGAAAAGCCCGATACCGCTTCATACCGTACAGCGAATAGCCGCCGCTCACGACAGCCCCGTTCCCAACGGACAGATGGCTTCGGCTTCCTATCTGCGGGAACAGCTTTATCACGGTCAAAGCGTTGATGCTTATATCCCGCCTGCCGTCCATGAACTGACCGCACAAGCCCGTGAACAGCTGCCTGTTTCTGACCGACAGCAAATGATGGAACCGCTTCTGCTGTACCGTCTGCGAACGATGACACGGGAGGACTTCGCCGCTTTGCCGGATATCAGCGAAGGGCTGGAAAACCGTCTGTATGATGCGGTACATTCCGGCCACAGTACCTCCGAGATTCTCAGCCATGTCAAAAGCAAGCGGTACACCATGGCCAGACTGCGGCGCATTTTGCTGTATGCCTTTTTGCAGTTCACGCAGGAGGATTTTAACGTCTTGCCGCCGTATATACAGGTGTTGGGTTTTAATGCGGTCGGTCGGGATATCTTACATCAAGCCAAAAAAAGTGCCGTTCTGCCCTTCGTGACCCGTCACGCCGATATCATCGGCTTATCGGAGGAAAGCCGGCGATATGATGCCCTCTCTGCCCGCTGTGAGGATCTCTATGCCCTGACAGGCCGCACCGTTCAGCCCTGCGGAAATGCTCAGCGAGCCAAGGTTATCTATGAAAACACTCTGCCGTCCATATTCGCCGCCGATGAATATTTGCAAAAATAACCGATTGACAAATACTCCTGCAAGGTGTATGATGGTTCTGTTGTCAGGGAATAACCCAAGGAACCATCACGATGAAGGAAAGGATGTTTGCGGAAATGACGAACTTCGGCACACGATTTTTTACATACTTTTTCGGCTTTTCATGCTTTTGGGTATGGGAAAATCATTTGTGCTGCGGAAATTTCCGTCCAAGATCCGATTGGAAGTGCCTGCCGGCGGCATAATACCGCTGTTGGCAGGAATCGCTTTCATTCTATCAGGGTATTAACGGAATCCGCAGAGGGTTCCGTTTTTTTTATTCCCAAAATCAAAATTTACCGAAACCGGAGGACAAACATCATGATTATTGTTATCAAGCAAGGCGTAACCAAGGAACAGCTGACCCTTTTCAAGACCGCACTGGAAGAGCGTTTTCCCATCAAGGTCAACACATGGAACGGGGTTGAATCCACCGTATTGGGACTGATCGGTGACACCACCGGTATAGATGAAGACTGGGTGAATGCCCAAGAGGTTGTTGACAGTCTGCGTCGTGTACAGGAACCCTACAAAAAAGCCAACCGCAAGTTTCACCCCGATAACACCGTCATTGAACTGCCCACCGGTCAGAAAATCGGTGACGGCTCGCTGTGCATCATGGCGGGACCCTGTTCGGTAGAAACAGAGGAACAAATCAATTATGTAGCCGAACGTGTCAAAGCCGCCGGTGCCACATTCCTGCGGGGCGGTGCCTTCAAGCCGAGAACATCGCCGTATTCCTTCCAAGGACTCAAATCAGAAGGGCTTGATCTGCTCAAAGGTGCCAGAAAAGCCACCGGTCTGCCCATTGTCACCGAAATCATGCGGGTTTCTCATATTGATATGTTCGAAAGCGTGGATATTATTCAGGTCGGTGCCAGAAATATGCAGAACTTTGAACTGCTGAAGGAACTTGGCAAAATTGACAAGCCGATTCTGCTCAAGCGGGGACTTTCCAGCACCATTGAAGAGTGGCTGATGAGT
>CADCOZ010000144.1 GCA_902803125.1 uncultured Ruminococcus sp. | reverse complement strand
GATACATTTGTCATAATGTTACAATTTTTTTATTATTATTCTACAAAATTGTAATTGCATACCGAAAAGAAAAGGTTTATAATAGACATAAATCATATTACCGTTATAAGAGCCTGTTCAGCATCTTAGCACCATGCGGCTTTTTGGCATATTTTTCCGCTGACTGCGTCAAAAAGACTTGCCAGACACAAAGTATGCCTGCGTCTTTTTTCCTTGCCATCGAAAAAATGATGCTTCAAAAATCCGCATGGCACAGATACGGAACAGGCTCTAAAGCGGAAAATTAAAGGAGGCTTTTCTATGGAATTGTTGAAAAAATGTTTGGCAGAATGTATCGGCACCTTTGTGCTGGTGCTGTTCGGCTGCGGAACAGCGATTGCTTTGGGCTGCAGCAACCAACCGGATGCGGCTTATCTGATGACGGCGTTGGCGTTCGGTCTGGTGATTGTGGCCATGGCGTACTCGATCGGCAATATTTCCGGCTGTCATATCAATCCGGCGGTGTCGATTGCCATGCTGGTCAGCGGCAAAATGACGGGCAAAGAATTTGCGGCCTATGTGGCTTCGCAGTTTATCGGGGCTATCATTGGCGGTGCTTTGCTGTTTGGTATCTTCCACGAAAAACTGGAAGGCCCCAACCCCACAGGCCTTGGCACCAACGGCCTTTTTGACGGCAACATCTGGCTTACCCTGCTGATTGAAATCATCCTGACCTTTGTGTTTGTCATCGCTATTCTGGGCGTTACCTCTAAGATTTCCAACGGTGCGGTGGCCGGTGTGGTAATCGGTCTGACCCTGACATTGGTACACATTTTCGGCATTTACTTCACCGGTACCTCTGTGAATCCGGCCAGAAGCTTTGGCCCCGCTATCTTCAAGGGCGGCGAAGCCTTCGCTAATGTTTGGGTATTCATTGTAGCACCCTTGGTAGGCGGTGTTTTGGCGGCCTTGGTCTATAAATTCCTGTCGGCCGGCATATGCGATAAAGAAGAAGTGCCGCAGGCGGCAGAACCTGTGAAAGCGGCGGCTGTTAGAAGCGGCAAGCCCTCGCCCAAAAAGAAAAGAAGATAATCGGCTGTTTACTCCCGCACCGAAGTCATTTGACAGATGGCTTCGGTGCTTTTTTGCTTTTGCGGCGGGTGTTCTTTTGGCAGGTCAAACTCAGCGAATTTCGGGCGTGAGAAGTTAGGGGGGAAAAGTAGTGAATAGTGAATAATGAATAACGAATAATGAATAATGTATAGACATCCGATTGGGGCAGGCAAAACACAGCGAATTTTGAAAGGGGGTTTGGGGGAAAACTTTTTTTCGCCAGAAAAAGTTTTCCCCCAAGTGGCTGACGGAGCAAAAAAATGTTTTCCATGAACGACAGGTTACCGCAGTTTTAACCTTGTACAAAAAGGAAAGGCTTTTTTTGTTAGACTTGTTTCTTTGAAAAACTTTACAAAACCTATATGAAAATGGTATAATAATTATGTATTTTTATACGTTATTCTACTGAAAAAAGGAGTGTGGCATTTTATGACTCACGACAGTAAACAGCATCCGCTGAGAAGACGACTGCTGGGCGTTCTTCTTTCGGCGGCAATGGTCGGTTCTGCGTTTGCCGGGTTGAGTGCTATCCGTTCGCCGATAGTATCCACCACGGTAAAAGCCGCCGTCATTGAGTACGACCAATACGATCTGATGGATACCGTTCAGGAAGGCGTAATCCTTCACGCATGGGAATGGTCGTTCAACAACATCAAGGCACAAATGAGTGAGATTGCGGCGGCGGGCTATACCGCTGTGCAGACCACGGTTATCCAGCAGTGCAAACAATCCACGCTTGGGGCTACCAACAGCGATTGGTGGGCGTACTACCAGCCTTCGGAATTCCGTATCGGCCACAAGGACGATTCCGCTCTCGGCACCAAAGAGGAATTTGAAGAAATGTGTGCGGAAGCCCATAAGTACGGCATCCATGTGATTGTGGACATCGTTTCCAATCATCTGGGCAATCAGACGAGCAATGACAAATCCACGGCGATTCCGGCAGAAATCAGAGATAATGACGATTACTGGCACACCAATTGGGCGACCAATATTACCGATTGGAATAACCGTGAACAAGTCATTAACTACAGCTTGGGCGGTCTGCCTGACCTGAATACCGAAAATGCGGATATCCAGCAGTATGTCATTGACTACATGAAGGAATGTATTGATGCCGGTGCGGACGGCTTCCGCTTTGATACCGCCAAGCACATCGGCAACGAGGCCGACGGCAGTCAGTATACCTTCTGGAAAAATGTCATTCCCGCCGCCAAAGCCTACTACGATGAAAAAGGCTTCTATGAAAGCGGGCTGTACTGCTACGGCGAATGCCTTGGCTTTCCGGGATCGGGCAGCTATGAGAATAATCAAGCCCTGCTGAACGGTTACTTCAACTATATCAACCTGACGGATGATTCTGTGGGTAATGACCTTCGCAATAAGATTGTCGCCCATAATGCCTCAGAGGCAAAAGATGAGATTAACTATTACGACAAGCAGAATCCGAGTCAGTCGGTGCTGTGGGCAGAATCCCACGATACCTATGCCGGCGATGAGACAATTTCCACGTATGTTTCTCAGGACGACATCAACAAAACTTGGGCGTTGGTGGCTTCCAGAGGACAGTCCACTGCCTTGTATTTTGCCAGAACAGAAGGCTATCGTACCGGTGCCATCGGCAGTATCGGTACCTTTGGCTGGAAATCATCGGCAGTTACAGAAGTCAATAAGTTCCATAACTACTTTAACGGCCAGAGCGATTATATCGGCGAAGAGGACGGCATTGTCTACAACATGAGGGGTTCCACCGGCGTGGTACTGGTCAATGTCAGCGGTTCGACGAATACAGTTGATGTGTCGGCGATGGATTACTACGGCACCACACAAATCATGGCAGACGGTACCTATGTGGATCAGGTCAGCGGCAATACCTTCACGGTCAGCAACGGCAGGATCACCGGTCAGATGGATGATACCGGTATTGCGGTTGTGTATAATCCGGAACCGCAGCAGTATGTGAGGGCAACCCCTACGGACGGTATCTTTACGGATACAATGACCGTGGGACTTCGTGCCAAACGCATGATCGATACCTGCTACTACACCTCTGAGGGTTCCGATGGCGACTTTGTGAGCGGTGATTCTATCGTCATCGGTGAAGGATCTCCTGCGGACACAGTCATCACCGTGACGGTGCAGGGCACAGATCCGGACAGCGGAGAAACTGTCGTTGAAAAGTATCGCTACTACAAGCAGGATCCTGATGCGGCTGTGAAGCTGTATTTTGACAACAACGGCAATTGGAACTGGAACATGAACGACCTGCACGCGTATATCTATACCGGCAGCGGTGATAATAATGACGACTGGCCGGGCGGAACGATGCATTACGATGAAGCATCGGGAATGTATGTCTATGAGGTTCCTGACGATTTCGTCAACGGTTCTGTCCTGTTTAATGACAATGCGAACCAATATCCCGCTCCCCATCAGTCCGGCTTCCTCATCGGCGGTTCATCAAAGGTATTCCACACAGCGGATATGTCCTTTGAAACCTATATACCTTATGTGGAAGAACTGACCATGACCACAGATGTTGATGCCATTGACACCGAGGTTGGTCAGTCGGTGACCATTCAGGCAGCAGCCGCAGGCGGCTATGACGACTATGGCAACTATACTTATTATGTGCTTTTCAAAACGCCTGATAGTGCTTGGGAACAGATTGGTAATAAAACCGCTGACAACACCTTCATTTATACCCCCACAGAAGCAACAGAAGGTATCCTGAGATACGCAGTGTTTGATAGTCACAATCAGAACGCATGGGTAGATATCCCCGTCACGGTCACAGAACCGCAGCAGAATGTGACACTGACAGTTGAAGGCGATGAAAGCGTCTATGTTGGTGAAAAATCTACTGTGCATGGTGTGCTGCATGACAACGACGCCGGCATAAGCTATACCGCTGTTTTGAAGGTTTGCAGACCGGATGATATCAGTACTCCTATCTATGAAGATGAGGGAGAGATAACCGAAACGTGCGATATGCACTTCACCCCTGAAAGAGGCGGCGACTACGTCATACTGTTTGAGGTGGTATATGGGGACACTGTGGTAACCAATGAGTTGTGGAAACTGCAAGTCTTGGATTTGCCGACCCTGACGGTAGAAAACTACTCCTTGGCAGGCTGTCCGGGCGG
>CADCOZ010000143.1 GCA_902803125.1 uncultured Ruminococcus sp. | reverse complement strand
TCGGCCTTTGTGCCGTAGGAGGAATATTCGGTAATGGTGCCGGCGTTCCGCTGGGGTTCTTCTTTCATTTTCTGACTGGAACAAATGGCAACGGTGCCTTTGGGGTGCTGTTCGAAGTATTCTTTTTGTGCATGGTCAATACTGTAGACAAAGAAGTCGGAAATGTCGTTATTCTGCTTCAAAAGGCTGTTTTTCTCCCGCTGAATCACAATGACCGCATAACAGTTATATTGTATCGAACGCTTGACAAGCGTTTCAATCGGAATGGCACTTTCGTTGACAATGACAATCTTATCATTCAGCTTTTTGCCCTTGAAATCGTTTAATTGCCCGATACCGCCAAGATAAACATAGTCCACCCTGTCGATTTCAACAGCGTCATCTTCTTCCGCTTCTTCGTCTTGTGGAACAGAACGGGAACGAACCGATAAATTACCGTCTTCGTACACTTCTTCAAAGGAAAGATCGGCATAGATCATATTGGTCGGCACACGGTTGCTGTCATTGAATATCATGGTATAATGGGTGGCATAAACCGCATCCGGCACAGAAGCCGCTACCGAAAACGCACCGTTCAAGCTGGACGGACTGCAAATGGTGCTGTAGTTGGTATAGGTAACGGGAATCTCGTCCGATCCCATGGCATAGCTGTTATAGGCATCGTTGCCGGCCGCCGCTACAATGGCGGTGCCGTACTCCATCAGCTTCTCATATAACTGTTTGCCTTCATAATCATGAGTCAGGTATTCAATCGCACCATAACTGCAATTGATCACATCAGGGTTCAGCTTGACCGCATCATCCAAAGCCGCCAAAATTGCTTCGTCCTGCAGCTGACCGCTTTTATCGGCTATTTTGAAAAAAGCTAACTGGGCATCATAAGCCGTTCCCTTGAAATCCAATTCCCCCTGGCTGTCATTATTACCGGCCGCAATACCGGCCACGTGTGTACCGTGCTGCATACCGCCGGTGCGGCAGATATTATCGTTTTCGCCGTAGTCATAAGCATAGACGATTTTACCGTTATAGAAAATGTCGTCCATCGTATATTTCGGATCAATGCCAAAACCGATTGAATTACCAATGGCGTTAATAACCGCTTCACTGTACCGCATCTTTTCCGGTACCACAGAGAATACATTGTGACGGACATTAAATTCATTGTCAATCACGGCAATCAGTGTACCCTTGCCGGTGAATCCCGCTTCATAAGCAGGTGTCACCTTGATGCTGGCTTTCGAGGCCATTCCATAGGTATCATATTCCTTCGGAGCCGGCTCGCTCTCTTCTTCGGAAGGCTCGCCGACTTCTTCGGAAGGTTCACTGACTTCTTCGGAAGGCTCGCTGACTTCTTCGGAAGAATCATCTTCGACAGAAGTCGTTTCCGAAACGATAGATGAAATCACCGCCGAACGAACACCGGACATTTGACACAGGCGTTCCACATCGGAAAGATTAACCGTAACGGTCAAAGCATTTGTGATGGCCGTATAGGAACGGGCGGAAGAAAAATCCGCATCGGGACACTGCTTCTGTATTTGACGGCGAAGGGCTTGCTGTTGAGAGCGAATGCGTTCGGCGGTTTGCTGTCCTTTTTGTGACAGCAAAAACTGACTGAAATCGTCTGCGGCCTGTACGTTGTTATGATAAATATCCATCAAAGCCGGTTCGGACAGCGTGACAATCACGACAGCTCGTTCTTCCGGCCGTGAAATAACAGCCGATTCTTCCAATGATGAACGGGTCGCCGAAAAAGGCTGTGCCGCCGCCGCTGTCTGAAAACAGCCGGCCAACAGCGCAGCAGATAAGAGAATACTGAAAATTCTTTTCATGCTGAAAACTCCTGTTAGGTTGTGTATCGAATCGTATAGCTTTGTTTGTGATAATACAAAAGCAAAGCACAAAGAAAGTTTTCCTTGTGCTTTGCTGGAAAGGTGCAAAGGATTATTCGGCGGCACCATACTGTGCATAATAAGCATCAATAGCGGCCTTGAGGGTATCGTCAATCACCACTTTGCCCTTATAGGTGCGGTTATAGAGATGTTCAATAACTTCAGCCATGGTAACGATAGCGGTTGTTTTCAGACCGTATTTTTCCTCAATCTCAGAGAGCGCACTTTTGGTTCCCTGCCCTCTTTCCATTCTGTCAACGGAAACGACCAGACCGATGGGTGAAACATCTCCCTGTGCTTTAATAATCGGCAGGGTTTCTTCAATAGAGGTGCCGGCGGTGGTAACGTCTTCAATGATAACGACCTTATCGCCGTCCTGTATCGGACTGCCAAGCAGAATGCCTTTGTCGCCGTGATCTTTGATTTCCTTGCGGTTGGAGCAATAGCGAATGTCTGCACCGTATTTTTCGCTGATAGCAATTGTGGCCGCTACCGACAGCGGAATGCCCTTATAGGCCGGCCCGAAAAGCACATCAAAATCCAGTCCAAAGGTATTCTGAATGGCTTCGGCATAGTATTGGCCGAGCTTGCGGAGCTGCGCACCGGTTCTGTAAAAGCCGGTATTGACAAAAAACGGTGTCTTTCTGCCGCTTTTGGTAACAAAGTCTCCGAATTTCAGCACCTGACAATCCACCATAAATTCAATAAATTCCTGTTTGTACTGTTCCATCGTGATAACCTCCATCATTCATACTGATAAGATTATTATACCATCTTTTTACGGGAATGTAAACCAAAAAACCAAATTTCCGCACAAAAAAACACAGTCCGAAGACTGCGTTCCTTTATCGGCTACCGTCTGCTCTCTACGCCTAAAAGATAATCGACCGATACCTCTAATATTTCAGAGAGTGCCACCAATTCAATGTCCGTGACATATCGAATCTGTCCTTCCAGTTTAGACAAGCCGGATGCATTCATGTCAACACCTCTTACCTGAAGCTGTGCCAACAATTCCTTTTGCTTCATGCCTCTTCTTTTGCGGGTTTCTTCCACCTTAATGCCGATCAGGTTTCTGGAACCCAAAGCCTGTTTCCGCAATCTCATCCGCTACACCCCATTTCTGAAGATTTTCTGTTCTTTCAGGTGCTACTCAAATTATAGAGGAATAACCAAAAAATAACAATAGCCATAATATAAAAATATTTTTAGCTAACTTTGGTAAAAAATGAGCAATATCGTCCATTCCTCCTAAAAACGAGTTCGTTTTTTTGTAATTATCGTTAAAGAATAATTCTTTTAAAGATATTATAGACAAAATTTGCTTCGCTAAACTATACATCCAACACAAACAAACCGTAAGGAAACCGGCAGTTTCCTTACGGTTCTGTGAATTTATTGATATATTATTATTCGTCCTGTTCGGCGGGAACTGCACATTCTTCTGTTGTTTCGGTTTCGGCCTCACTGTTGGCTGTTTCGCAAAGGGTTTCTTCTTCGTCAGTTTCCTCTTCTGCTTCTTCTTTGGTTTTGGGTTTGGGGTCGTCCTTAACCTCAAAAACAGCGGCACCGAACGGCGGCAGATTAAAGACCACGGAATGATACCACTGATTATGACAGACAGGTTCTGATTTAATGGGCTGCGGATTCAGCACACCGGTACCGCCATAGCACTGGTTATCACTGTTCAGGACTTCTGTCAGCGTACAGGCATCTCTTACGCCCATACGGAAGCCTTCTCTGGCCACCGGCGACATATTCAGCACCACTGCATATTTCTGGCCGTCCGTGATACGGTAATAGGCATACATATTTTCATCGGCATTATCCGCATCGATCCACATGAAGCCGTCCTGTTCATAATC
>CADCOZ010000142.1 GCA_902803125.1 uncultured Ruminococcus sp. | reverse complement strand
TTCCTGACGGCTCTGTGCCTGTTCATAGCGATCCGCCAGTCGGTCTATTTCCTGCCAAACGGCTTCATTCTGACGGGTCATCTTCCTTCCCCTCTCTTTCAGACAGCATGAAGGCCTTCATCTTTTCTTCGGGGTCGCTGATGCCCATTCGCCAAAAGCTCTCCGACAGTTCCTCCATGTAAAACAGTGACGTTACATCAAACAGGTCACCGCCCTCCGGATTTCGAACACTGCCGTGCAGTTTACCGTATACAATAGCCCCGACAAACAGGTTGCTTCTGGCATGGAAGGCATACCGAAGAGCCATCATCTGCACCAGCGGAACCGGCTTGGTGCCGTAGGTGACACAAAAATAAACCTCATCGTTATCGTTCAGATGACTGAGCAAATCACCGTACAGCCGCAGCATGACCTCTATTTCCTCACTGTCATCATATGTCAGAACGGTAATGGTACAGTCAAGATGTTTGGCTTCGGTCAGGGTCTGAATCTGCGAACGAATCAGCGGCATATTCTTCATACAGTTATTCCCTTCGGGGCAGACCGGCAGCAGGATAATCATTTCTATTGATTCCCCTTCGGCGGCATAGGCGTTCACTGCATTCAGAATTGGGAAATCGTGTGGCTGGTCATACACCAGCGGACTGGTGCTGTCTGTCGGCGTATACACCACCGGCACCAGGTTCGGCTGAAAAGGAACACTGGCCACAAACTTTTTCATATGCTTTTCTCCTTTTCATCAAGCTTTTGTCTATTTTATCACATCCTTGAATATTCCGTCAATCCGTCTGACCGTAAACTCCCCTCATTATGTCAAAAAATTCCTCTCCATACGGAAAAAAGATTGACATAAATCTACAAAATGTTTATAATAGTATCGCATATGAAGCTAAAGTGCCTATTTCCCATCTTGATGCAGAAATAAAGAATAACGAATAACTAATAATGTTGATTGCGGTCAAGTCAGCGAATTTTGAAAGGGGGATTGGGGGAAAACTTTTTTCGCCAGAAAAAGTTTTCCCCCAAGTGGCTGTCCTTAGATACAATCAAGAGGTGATTGATAATGCAAACATCTGTTTTTGAGGCTGTGCGGTATGCACTGCTCCGTTATTTGCCCAGAGTATACAGCCGTTGGCATGGCTGTGGGGCTGAACAGGCTCAAGCCGCCGCTCAGGAGCTTTTCCGTCGTACCTTGTCTGTACCGCCCGCCGAGCCGGATACCGATACAGCCGCCATTTGTGATTTATCCGCTGTACTGGCGGCACCGAAAAATATGGCTGGCCGTTTTGGGGATGATTTTGGCGAGATTAGCGGCCAACCCGCTCCGCTTTATTCCGTTTTTGAGCGGCTGTGGCCAACGCCCGGTTCAGTCGTTCCAAAGCGTGTTCTGCTGTATGACACCGAGAAAAAGACCTTTTCCTCTGCTTCTGCCAGCCAAAGCACCGGTGCCGATTACCGCCGCAAATGGCAGGATATTACCGCATGGCTGGAAAAGCACGGTTCCTATGCCAACAACCGTCAGCTTTTAGAGATGCTGCGGGAGTATGCCGCCGACATTCCCTTGGCCGCAGACAACACCCTTTTGTGCGACCTGTCCCTTTATGAACACGCCCGATTGTCGGCGGCGTTCAGCGGTGCGTTAACGGCTTTTCAGCACGTCCACGGCAAAATTTCGACAGCGGCTCTCAAAGAAACCGAAGCCCTTCTCCTCTATTCTGCCGATTTTTCCGGCATTCAGAACTTCATCTACACCATTACCGCCGACAATGCCCTGAAAACCCTGCGGGCGAAGTCCTTCTTCATCGAGCTGGTCATGCAGATGCTGACCGATGAGATCACCGAAGCCTTTGATCTTGACGGTGTCAGTGTTCTTTACAGCGGCGGCGGTCATTGTTACATACTTTTACCGGCCTTACCCGATAGTTCCGAGCGGCTTCAGAAGATTCACGCCAACCTGAACCGCTGGGCGATCCGCTCCTTCGGTTCCGGTCTTTGCGTGGTTTGGGACACACAGCCCTGCACCCCCAACGCTTTTTTGAACGAACCCGTCGGGTCTTATGCCGCCATTTTCCAAAACCTCACCGCCAAATTAGCGGTGCGGAAATTACAACGGTATTCTGCCGAAGAACTGATACTGCTGAACCGTCCCGTTCCCCAAAAAGACGGTCGTGAATGCTCCGTTTGCGGCACACCCTCTGATACCGTAACACCCCAGAACTCGAAATGCCCGTGGTGCCGCTTCTTCACGGAACTATCCTCTGCCATCATGACAGACACGGTCTTTCCGGTTCTGCTGAAAAACCGTTTAGATGACCGCTGTCTGCCGGTCTTTTCCTACCAAGGAGAGGCGTACCTCACCCTATTGAACGAAAAAGAGGTTATCGCTCAGCTGACCGCTGACAATATCAAACACATTTACTGTAAAAACACCGTTTCTTCCGATTTCATCGAAAGCTGTCCGCAGAGAATCAGCATCATGGTATGCGATTACCAAAACAGCAATCTGCTGGAACAGTTAGGCAAAAGTGCCGAAGGCATCGAGCGGCTCGGCGTTCTGCGTATGGACGTGGACAATCTTGGCAGCACCTTTATCAGCGGTTTCGGTCAGGATATCAGCATCGCCCGCACGGCTGCCCTGTCCACCCAGTTGTCCGTTTTCTTCAAGCGGCGGCTGGCGGAACTGCTGAAAGAAACCAACAGTCAGGTAACCGTGCTGTATGCCGGCGGTGATGATGTCTTTTTGGTGGGCGCTTGGAACGATGTCATCGCCGCTTCCCTGCAAATTCATGAAGAACTGGACAGCCTGACCGGCGGTCGTCTGAAAGTGTCGGCGGGTATCGGTATCTGTAAAAGCAAGTATCCCGTGATTCGTTTTGCCGCCGATACCGAAGCGTTGGAAAAATGTTCCAAACAGCAGGACGGCAAAAACGCCGTAACACTATTTTCGGACGATGGCCGCCATACCTATCCCTGGCACATCTATCGGGACAAAGTGCAGGGCGAAAAACTGCGGCTTCTCAATGATTTTATCCACTCTCCCGACAACGCCAAGGGCATGAGCTTTATCTATAATTTACTGGAAACGATTCGCGGCTGCCGTCAGGATCGCATCTATCTGGCACGAGCCGCCTATTTCCTTGCCAGAATGTGTGAGGACAAAAGTCTGATTGACAAAAAGAATGCCCGCACCTTCAGCAGTAAGGTCTATGACTGGATCATGAAAGCCGAAGACAGAAGGCATTTGGAAACAGCCATTTCTATTTTCGTTTATTATGAAAGGAAGGGACAAAAATGAACAACCGGTACAATGGCCATCAGGGCGGTTTCGGCGGCGGTCACAGACCCAGCTTAGCCGATGAACTGAACGAGCTGGAAAGGGTCAAAGATGTCATGACCCTCAAGACCACCTATGTAGATGAAGCCTACCGCATTTTTAGAGAGCAGAATCCCCCCATTACCCGCACGAAACTCCGCAGTATTTATAATATGCTGTTGGAGGCTATCGCCGATGAAACCGACAACCACAGCGATACCCTGCTGACCGGCACGGTCATGGGGTTGAAAATGTTCCGTGTCCGCATGGTCTACGATGCCGGCCGTGATAAAAGCGTCAAACAATTTTTGCAGGCTTCTTCCCTGCTCGGCTTCCTGAAAAGCATTGATACGGACAAGGAAAAGCTGTCGGTTTACTGTAAATATTTTGAAGCATTGGTAGCTTATCACCGCTTCATGCACCCGAAAGACGACTAAGGAGGACACTGTCATGGAAAAAGATGTCATGGAAAAAGAAATGAACGGTAAAATTATCATCCGCTCCCGCCTTGTTGTGCTGACAGGTCTGCATATCGGCGGGTCCAGTGCCTATTCCGCTATCGGTACAGTAGACGCTCCCGTGATTAAATCGGAGGACGGCCGTCCCATTGTTCCCGGCAGTTCGCTGAAGGGCAAGATGCGTACCCTGCTGGCTTCTGTGGAGGATACCAAAGAACAATTTGCCGATATCAAAAAGGATATCCCCGCCATTCAGCGGCTGTTCGGCAGTTCCGCAGACGATAGAATGATCCCTGCCCGCTTACAGTTCGCCGATGCCTATGTCATCGACAAAACCCGCAGTGTAGCCTCCCTGACCGAGGTCAAATTCGAAAACGTCATCAACCGAGGCACCTGTCAGGCTATGCCCCGACAGATTGAACGTGTCGTACCTCGCACGGCCTTTGAAACAACCATTGTCTATAACGTCAAGGAACGTTCCGAAATGATGGAAGACATGACCTTGCTGGCCAAAGCCATGCGTCTGCTTCAGTTTGACTATTTGGGCGGTCACGGTTCCCGGGGCAGCGGCCGTGTTTGCTTTGAGGATATTCACCTTCAGCCTGCTTTCTTTGCACTGACCGAACAGGAAACCAAAGACCTTGCAACCTTATTTAAGGGAGTTGAAGACCATGAAAGCAAACTGCTGCATCTATAAGCTGACGTTTACCGCCCCTCTGCACTGCGGAGCCGGTGACGGAGCAGTGTCCCTTTCCAACGTGGCCATGCTTTTGCGGGCCGATACGGTTTTTTCTGCCCTCTGTAATGAAGCCAACGCCCAGTACGGCCCCGAAGGAGCCGAACAGCTGATACATTTAGCGCAGGAAGATAAACTCCTCCTGTCCGATACTTTTCCCTACTGCGGCACAACCCTTTATCTGCCCAAACCGCAGGTTCCCCTGAAGGAAGGCGTTCCCTTTGACGTGGAACATCGCAAAATTATTAAGGCTATCCACTGGCTGACGGCTGATGAACCAAGCTGGCAGGCCTATGCCGCCTATCTCTCCACCGGTCAAATCACCGGCCTGTCTATGCCGCCCCGCTTTGCCTCCCTGACCAACCATACCTCTGTCAATATCCGCAGCGGCGAAAAGGATGCCAAGCCCTTTGATGTCGGTCAGTGTGAATTTGCCGACGACTGCGGGCTTTACGGGATTTTCTGCTGTGACGACTCCGCCGACCTCGACTTTCTCATCAGATTGTTTACCTCTCTCGGCTACAGCGGTATCGGCGGACATACCAGCCGCGGCATGGGCAAATTCCGTTTTGAAACCGTGCCGGACACCAACTCCTGTGCCGCTTTTCTCCAACGCCATCTCCGTCAGCCGCAGGCACCCGCCTATCTGCTCCTGACCGCCTCTCTGCCACGGCCTGACGAAGCCGCACAGGCTCTGGACGGTGCCTATTATTCCATCATTCGGCGGGGCGGTTTTTCCTATTCCGAAAACCAGCCCTCCGTTAAAAAACAGGTGCAGTATTTCCTTGCCGCCGGTTCTGTGCTGACAACGCCTTTCTCCGGCGACCTCTATCCCGTTGGCCGCATCGCCGCCCACAACATCTACCGCTATGCCAAACCGCTATTCATGGGGGTGAATCTCTGATGGACAATATCTATGAATACTATACCCTCACGCTGACAACCCTTTCCCCTCTTTTCATCGGTTCCGGAGCCTCCACCGGCAAAAAAGAATACTGTGTCGATACCCATCATAAACTTATCCACTTTATTGATATGCAAAAGCTCATGGCACACGTCTGCTCCTTCAACAATGAACGCCGGCTTGAATCCTTCGAAGCCTTCCTCCTTGATGCCGACAAAAGAGATTTGTATACCTTCCTGCAAGCCCTCGGCATCTCGCCCAACGTCCTAAAGTCCCTGACCCTCTACTCTATTCCCACCGGTCAGATCAACTTCAACGACCGGCAAAATCCCGTTGAAGTGCAGCGTTTCATGCGGGACGGCAACGGCCACGCCTATCTTCCCGGCAGTTCCGTGAAAGGTATGATTCGCACCGTTCTGCTCTCCTATCTGCTTTCCCTGCGGCCAGACATCACCGCTGAGAAGATAGATCAGGCTATTGATGCCGCCCATCAGCGGATTGATTATCAGCTAAAAGATGCCGCCCAAGAAACCGAAGAGCGTCTTATGCACACCAACCGCCTGACCTCTAAGACGGCCAATGCCCTCAACAGCATTATGAAGGGGCTGATGGTCAGCGACAGCCTGCCGCTAAATAACGCTGATTTCATCCTGGCCCGCAAAAAAGATGTCCCTCCCATCGGACATCCAAAATATAACATGATCAATATTTCCCGTGAATGTCTGCGTCCGGGTATAGAGGTCAGTGTTCACATCAAAATTGACAACCGTTATTTCCGACCACAGGGAGTTCGCTATACGAACTTTGCCGACCTGTTCGCCGCCGCTGTACGCCATTATGATGCCCAATACAACAGTTTTTATATGACCCATTTTGACATCCCGAACGGCAACGTCAGCAGTTTTTCCGAACCGTTTGTGCTGATGGGCGGCGGTGCCGGCTATTTCGGCAAAAATATCATCTATTCGCTCAACGGTTTCAAAAAAGGTTTGCCGAAGGTGTCCCGCTATATGGCATATCGTTTCCCCCGCACCAATCCCGATGACCTGCACTGTTACGGCATTTCTCCGCATATGCTGAAGGTAACACCATACGGTCAATGCGATTATCAATTCGGGCTTTGCCGTCCCACACTCACAAGGGAGGACTCCCCCGATGATTGACCGCTTCACGCTCTCTTTCACCTATGACCCGCACAAACGGTTTTTTGCCAACCCCGGCTATCACCTGTACGGCTGTCTGATGCCGCACCTCTCGGACGATACCATCGACAGGCTTCACGCCAACGAACGCACCGCCATTTCTCAAAGCCTGCTTTACCATAACCATACCCACACGGCTGAATGGTCTGTCAGCAGTTTTGACGAAGCCCTCAGCGAGGAGTTGGACACCGTTTTTCGCCGCACAGACACTTTCACACTGGAGAAGGACAGCATTACCCTGTGCAAAACCGCCCTGTCCCGACAGCACATAGACGGTTTTCCTGATTTGCGTCAGCAGATCGAGCCCTATGCCAACAGTCCCTATACGGTGCTGTCCTTCCAAACCGCCACCGCCCTAAAACGGAACGGTCAGTTTCTGCTCTATCCCGAAGCGGAATGGGTCATCAAGAATTTATGGAACACTTGGAATCAAGCGTTCCCCAACACTCCTCTGGACGATGACAACGCCTTGGCCTTACTCGTCAGCCATACGTCCATCAGTGCCTATTCACTGTCCAGTGCCGTTTACTTTATGAAAAACACTGCCATTCACGGCTTCACCGGCACACTGACCCTTTACAATCACCTGTCGCCGCCTCTGCGGATACTGCTTCAAGCTCTTCTAACACTGGCCTCCTATACGGGTGTCGGTGTCAAAACCTCCCTCGGCATGGGAAGAACGGAAATAAAGAATAGAGAATAAAGAATAAATAATAATGTTACAGGTCAAAAATCAGCGAATTTAGGGAAGGGGTTTTGGGGGGCTCGCCTGTCGGCTCGGTCCGGTCGCTTTGGCCTGCGGCCAAGGTGTCCACCGGACACCCGCTCTCCCCTTTTTTCGCCAGAAAAGGGGTTCCCCCAATGGGAGGTTTGGAGGGCAAAGCCCTCCAACATTCCTGCATCAATGAAAGGGGTTTCATAATGACAACCAAACGAATAAACAAGTTTTCTGTACTTTTCCTGACGTGGATAACAATCCTCTGTCTGTTCACGGCCAATGTACCCGCCGCATCGGCGGCCGAAAAGGCTACCGGCGTGGGACTGTCCGCCCATTGCCTGAAGGGCTACCGAGAAGGCTGGGAATATTCATGGGGCGGCAGTTATCCGCCTTATGTGGACTGCTCCGGTCTGATTGCCAGCTATCACGGCGTTGGCGGTATCCGCACCGATATGCTGTATTCCTGCCAGCTGGAAGGCCGATCATGGGGCTATGTGAGTAACGGCATCCCCAATATTCACGGTTTGGGTCTGCATATGCCCGGCCATGTGGGGGTCTATGTCGGTTCCGGTATGGCCGTTGATGCCAGAGATTACGGTATTGATATGTGCTATGAAAGTGCCTACGGCCAAAGATGGGACGGCAGTTACCGCTGGGTAGAATGGTTCATGATAACCGGCGTGGAATACCCGACCAACGGTTGGGTACTGCTGGACGGTGATGCTTTCTACTATGAGAACGGGCAGTATCTCACCGGTACCTCCCGCACCCTCGGCGGCGTGAAATATACCTTCAGCCGCACCGGCGTTTCCAATTATGCACCCCCTGCCGGTTCCTATGTGATGTCGGACGGTTCTGTGCCGACAGGCAAACCGGCTCCTTCGGTCAGCACTACAATGAAGTTCACCGCCACCCTCTCCAAACAAAACCTCCTGCTCGGCAACAGCGTAACAGTAAACTGTCAGGCTTCCGGCGGCAAAGCACCTTATACTTACGCTGTTTGCTACCGCAAAAAAGGCTCCTCTAAATGGTCTACCGTTCAGAACTATCAGAAGAACGCAAGCGTAAAAATCACCCCGCAGGCGGCTTTCGATTATGAAATCTGTGCCTATGCGAAAGATGCCGCCGGCCGCATCGCTCAGCAGGATTTGAACATAACGGTCTGTAAACCGCTTGAAAATACGTCCAGCCTGACGGAAACCAGCATCAAGTTTGGAAAGCGAACAAAAGTTACCTGTTCGGCCACAGGCGGCACCAATCCCTATCGTTATGCCGTTTTCTATAAGCTGAAAACCTCCGAGCAGTGGACAACGGCTTGTACATACGGCACCAATACCAGCGTGGTCATACAGCCGTCAGCCATCGGCACCTATGATGTTCGGGTAGAAGTGATGGATACCAGAAATAAAGTAGTTAAAAAAATGCTTACTTTGAAGGTTACGAAGTAAAATAAGAGCCAATACCCCACAGCCCGCACAATCGGCGGCTATGGTGTATTGGCTTTTTTCATCGGAATCGGCTGTTCACATTCGGTCAGCACGGGCGAAGCTGTCGAGGGAACCCTAAATCAAATCCCTTTCCGGTGTACCGAAAATGCGGTCGCCGGCATCGCCCAAACCGGGACAAATATAGGCATCGGCATTCAGACAGCGGTCAATCGCACCCACATAGAGCAGTACGTCCGGGTGTGCCTTGGTGAACGCTTCAACGCCCTCCGGAGCCGCAATAATGCACATACATTTAATCGTTTTGCCGCCCCTTGCTTTAATTTCGCTGACGGCATCTATCAGCGAACCGCCTGTAGCCAGCATGGGATCAACCACAATGATCAGACGGTCTTCAATATACGGCGGCAGTTTGCAGTAATAGGTCTTGGGCTGATGCGTCCGCTCGTCACGGCTCATGCCGATATGTCCCACCTTAGCATTCGGCAGCAGGGCCAGCATACCGCCCAGCATACCCAAACCGGCTCGCAGAATCGGCAGCACCGCAGGTTTACGGCCGTCTAATATCGGCTGAACGGTGGCTTCTATCGGCGTTTTGATAGCGATATTTTTCGTTTTCAGGTCAGCCAATGCTTCATACCCCATGAGCATGGCAATTTCTTCCACCAACTTGCGGAACTCATTCGTGCCGGTGGTTTCATCTCTGAGCATCGTGATTTTATGTTTGATTAACGGATGGTGCATCTCGATTACATTTGACACAACAATTCCTCCTTGGTACGTTTCCATATTTCTGCCTGACC
>CADCOZ010000141.1 GCA_902803125.1 uncultured Ruminococcus sp. | reverse complement strand
CATATCCGTGCCGAACTGGTCAGAACAGCTTTGAGCCAAAAGAAGATTCCTGCCAACAGACGTTTGGAAAAGTCGGCAGAAGAATCCACCTAAACCAAACCGATACAATGAAATATGCTGTCGGGCGGTCTTAAGGAACCGTCCGACCAAGAAGAAAGGAAGGAAGATTATGTATAAATTCAACGGATTTACCGAAAAAGCCAACAGTGCCATTAACCTTGCCATTCAGTCGGCAGAGGCTTTTGGTCATACCTATGTCGGCAGTGAGCATATTCTGCTCGGACTGCTGAAAAATGAAGATGGAGCGGGTTATACCGTTCTGGATCAATGCGGTGCTTCGGCCGATGCATTGGAGGATCTGATTAAGCGTGAAATCGGAACGGGTGAGCCAACCCGTCTGACCCCCGGCGATTTTACCCCCCGCACGAAACGAGTCTTGCAGGGTGCCATGCGGCAGGCTTCGCAGATGTCGCACAGCTATGTCGGCACAGAACATTTACTGGTCGCTTTGCTCTCGGATCAGGAAAGCTATGCGGTGCGTTTCTTGGAAGCGATGGGTATCCGCATGACAGATATCATTCGTCAGCTCAATGAACTGTTGGGCAGCGGCAAGCAGTCGGAGGATTCCTTTGACATGACCGCTTCGGCAGAAACGCCTGCCGGCGGCCGGAAGTCCTCTACCCGCACGCTGGATAAATACGGCAGAGATTTGACCGAAGCCGCCCGCAAAGGGGAGATTGATCCGGTCATTGGCCGTCAGTCCGAGATTGAACGGGTGATTCAGATTTTGTCCCGCCGCACGAAGAATAACCCGTGTCTGATTGGTGAACCCGGTGTAGGCAAGACAGCCGTTGCAGAAGGGCTGGCTCTGAAAATCGTGCAGGGTGATGTGCCGGAACCGCTGAAGAACAAGCGTATTGTATCGCTTGACCTGACCGGTATGGTGGCAGGCACGAAGTACAGGGGCGAATTTGAGGACAGAATCAGCAAGGTTATCGAGGAAGTAAAAAAAGCCGGTGACGTGATTCTGTTCATTGATGAACTGCATACCATTATCGGTTCCGGTTCTGCGGAAGGTTCGGCCGATGCCGCCAATATTCTGAAGCCGTCTTTGGCCAGAGGAGATTTTCAGGTTATCGGTGCCACCACGCTGACCGAGTACCGCAAGTATGTGGAGAAGGATGCCGCACTGGAACGCCGTTTCCAGCCGGTGACCGTTGGCGAACCCAGCGAAGAAGAAGCCGTTGCCATTCTGAAAGGTCTGCGTGACCGCTACGAAGCTCATCATAAGGTCAAAATCACCGATGAGGCCATTGAAGCCGCCGTTAAGCTGTCGTCCCGCTATATTGCCGACCGTTTTCTGCCGGATAAGGCCATTGACTTGGTGGATGAAGCCGCCTCCCGTGTACGTTTGAAGGCCTATACCGTGCCGGACGACCTGCACGAAATTGAGAACCGCTTGAAGGCACTTCAGCAGGAGAAGGAAGAAGCGGTTAATAATCAGGATTTCGAATGTGCCGCCCGTTTGAGGGACGAAGAAAAGAAACTGCGGGAAGAACTGTCCCGCCGCAAGAGCGAATGGAAAGCCAAAAACGACCAAACAAACGGCTCGGTCACTCCGGAAGATATTGCCCAAATCGTATCCGGCTGGACGGGGGTTCCGGTGGTACAGCTGACCGAAGAGGAAAGCACCCGCCTGCTGAAATTGGAAGAAATCCTGCATCAGCGGATTGTCGGACAGGACGAAGCGGTAACAGCGGTAGCCAAAGCCATTCGCCGTGGCCGTGTCGGCTTGAAAGACCCGAACCGTCCGGTTGGTTCGTTTATCTTCTTGGGTCCTACCGGTGTCGGCAAAACGGAACTCTGCAAAGCGTTGGCACAGGCGATGTTCGGCGATGAAAACGCCATGATTCGCTTTGATATGTCGGAATACATGGAGAAGCACACGGTTTCTAAACTGATCGGTTCCCCTCCGGGCTATGTCGGTTATGACGAAGGCGGACAGCTGACCGAAGCGGTCAGAAGAAGACCCTATGCGGTACTGCTGTTTGACGAAATCGAGAAAGCCCATTCGGATGTTTTCAATATGCTGCTGCAAATTCTTGACGAAGGCCGCCTGACAGATTCGCAGGGACGGCACGTTAATTTCCGCAATACGATTATTATTATGACCTCGAATGTAGGCGCTCGTCTGATTACGGAAAAGCAGTCAACGCTTGGTTTCTTTGGCGGTGAAGCCACCTCGGAAGCCGACTATGAAAAGGTTCGTGAAGCGGTACTGTCGGAGCTGAAGAAGGTTTTCAAGCCCGAATTTCTCAACCGTGTGGACGACACTATCGTATTCCACAAGCTGACCGAAGAAAATATTGCCCAAATTGCTTCTCATCTGCTCGAAGGACTGAAACGCCGCCTGAAAGAACTGGACATTGAAGCCGACTTTACCGAAGCCGCCATTAAAGCGGTGGCCAAAGCCGGATTTGACGATCTCTATGGTGCCAGACCGCTGAAACGTGCCATTCAGTCCCACATCGAAGATGCCATTTCCGAAAAAATCCTTGACGGCTCTGTCGCTCACGGCTCTCATATCACCTGTGACTTCCTCGACAACCACTACGTTATTACTTAAGGCAAGGTACCTTGGGGGAAACCCTTTTCCAGCGGAAAAAGGGTTATCCCCCAAACCCCCTTCCTAAAACCGCTGTGTTTTGTCTTGGGGGAGATATACGAAAAAATCCCGATGCATCTGCCCTAAGCGGCAGGCATCGGGATTTCTAATAGGTTAGTTTTCCAAAAACCACATCGGCACAACAGCTTGACTTGAGGGAACGACTGCCACGCCCATCAACACAAAAGTTTCGTTCAATATCAGGGGGACTTTCAAGTGAAAATCCCCCGACACCCCCGAAAGCTGAATTTGATATATTGTCAGGCCAGGGTCAGCGAATATCAGAAGGGGGCTGAATACTTTTTCCGCATGAAAAAGTTAGCGAATTTTGAAAGGGGGTTTGGGGGAAAACTTTTTTTCGCCAGAAAAAGTTTTCCCCCAAGGGGCTGACGGGTGATAAGGAGAGAAAAGAAAACAAGAGGGTTTACAAGCATGGAAAGATGTGCTATAATATAGGGCAGTTGTTCAAAAAGACTTGGTATTTTGACGAAAAAGGGCTTTTTGACACAAAAAATGATGTTGCAGGAGGTTATTTCTTTGGATTGGTCGGAAATTGTTGTGTTTATCATCTACCTGGTCTTTATGTTGGGTATCGGCGTGTACTTCTTCATAAAAACCAAAACAGGCGGTGAAAAATCGTACTTCTTGGGCGGCCGCCAAATGGGACCGTGGGTAACAGCACTGTCAGCGGGTGCATCGGATATGAGTGCATGGGTGCTGATGGGTCTGCCGACTGCTGTTTATGCTTCCGGTATGGGACAGGTATGGATTCCTGTGGGTCTGCTGATCGGCTATGCACTCAGCTGGTTGATTGAGGCACCCCGTCTGCGGCGGTTCTCCATTGTGGCGAACGACTCCATCACGATTCCGCAGTACCTCAAGAACCGCTTCCTCGCAAAATCCAACGCTTTGCAGGTAATTTGTGCGGTGGTCTTTTTGCTGGCCTATACGGTCTATGCGGCTTCGAGCTTCAAGGCCTGCGGTACGCTGTTCAACACCGTTACCAAAATGGATGCGACGGTGGCGATGTTCTTGGCAGCGGTTATCATTGTCGGCTATACGTTTT
>CADCOZ010000140.1 GCA_902803125.1 uncultured Ruminococcus sp. | reverse complement strand
TCCACTGGAGACCCGCTCTCCTTTTTTCGCTAGAAAAAGGTTTCCCCCAACGGGGTCCAGGGGCAGAGCCCCTGGTGGGGTGCAGGGGCAAAGTCCCTGCTGGGAGGTTTGGAGGGCAAAGCCCTCCAACATTCCGTGGGGAGGGGTGGAAGTTGTTACACCATGTGTTCCAGTTCGTTGAGGTCATAGGGGGTTTGCTGGTAGACATAGTAATTCAGCCAGTTGGAATATAAAATGGTGGCATAGCTTCGCCATGTTAGGGCGGGTAAGGCACGGGGATCGTTGCCGGGAAAATAATTATAGGGCAGGTTCGGCTTCAGGCCTTTGTTGCAGTCACGGAAATATTCATTCGCAAGGGTGTGACGGTCATATTCGGCGTGACCGAAAATGTAAAACTCTCGGCCGTTTTTGTTCGCTACAATCGCTACACCCGCTAAATTGGAGGACGCTAAAATTTCTAACTCCGGATGTTCCCGAATATCGGAACGGTGAACGCCTGTATAACGGGAATGGGGCAGTAGGATTTTGTCGTCAAAACCCCGCATCAGCGGATGGAAAATATCCATGACACGATGAACATAAACCCCCGACAGCTTTTCGTCAAGGGTGAATTTCGGTACCCCGTAATGATGATAGACACCCGCCTGCGCACCCCAACAGATATGCATGGTGCTGTAAACGTGCCGCCGTGACCAATCCATGATGGCACACAGCTCCGGCCAGTAGTCCACCTGCTCAAACTCCAGCTTTTCTACCGGTGCGCCGGTGATGATCATGCCGTCATAATACTGGTCTTTGATATCGTCAAAAACTTTATAGAAGTTTGTTAAATGGTCAGCCGATGTGTTTTTGGAAACGTGCGTGGCCATTTGCAGCAGTTCAATATCTACCTGCAAAGGGGTGTTGCCGAGCAGACGCAGTAACTGCGTTTCGGTTTCGATCTTGTTCGGCATCAGGTTCACAATGACGATTTTCAGCGGACGAATGTCCTGTGTTACGGCTCGTTCGTTCGTCATATAGAAGATGTTTTCGGCTTCTAATGTTTTGAGAGCGGGCAGTCCGCTCTGTACTTTAATAGGCATTTTCTCCCACTTTCCTTTCTTCCTTTGCTATCCTTTCCTCAGGACAGCCGCCTTGGGGGAAACCTTTTTCTGGCGAGTTGTGCATCCGATAAATTTAATGTAGAACAACACGGGTCCGGCATCATACCGGTCGCTGTGTTTTGGCTCCTTCAAACATTATGCATTGTGAATTATGAATTATGAATTATGCCTGCCGTCACGCCGGCTGCAAACGAAGCCCCGCTGTCAAACCACAAAACAGCGGGGTCATCTGTTAGTGACAGCATGAACCGGTCGTGTCAATGCTCCGAAAAAGTTTCTTGATTCATGTGGACGGCTCCACTACCTGAATGCCGAGGTCACTCAGCTGATTCGGGTCAACGCCGGCCGGTGCATTGGTCATCGGCTCACTGGCGTTCTGTACCTTCGGGAACAGCACCACATCACGCAGGGTAGGAGCCCCCAGCATCTGCATGACCAGACGGTCAAGCCCAATGCCCATACCGCCGTGCGGGGGCGCACCGTATTTGAAAGCATCCATCAGGAAGCCGAATTTGGTATAGGCTTCTTCATCGGAAAGTCCCAGCATGGAGAACATTTTCTTTTGCAAATCGGGGTTGGTGATACGAATGGAGCCGGATGAAAGTTCCGTGCCGTTGAGAACCATATCATAGGCCTTGGCATAGACTTCGCCCTTGTTGCCGTCCAGCTTATCCATACAGTCATCGGTCGGAGAGGTAAACGGATGGTGCATCGCTACCCATTCGCCGCTTTCCTTGTCAAACTCAAAGAACGGGAATTTGACCACCCACAGGAAGTTATAACCCTGCGGAATGATATCCATTCTCTTGGCACATTCGATTCTTAAAGCACCCAGTACCGACAGTACCAAATTGGTATCGGTATCGGCCACTACCAGCACTACGTCGCCGGTTACGGCACCGGTCTTTTGGAGAATGGCCTGCATTTCCTCTTCGGTCATGAACTTGGCAAAGCTGGAAGCCATGTTATCCTCTGTCAGGCGAATCCATGCCAAACCTTTGGCACCGATACCTTTGGCAAACTCGGTCAGCTTGTCAATCTCCTTGCGGGTATAGGTCTTGACGGCGTTCTTAACGGTAATGGCACGAACAGAACCGCCGCCGGCCAGTGCATTCTTAAAGACCGCAAAGCCGGTATTCTGCACGGATTCACTCAGGTTGACGATCTCCATCGCATAGCGGGTATCGGGCTTATCCGAACCGAAACGCTCCATGACTTCATTATAGGTATAGCGGGGGAACGGCGTGGGAATATCAATATCCATCACGTCCTTGAACAGCCGCTTGATATAGCGTTCGCCCAAGTCAAGAATGTCCTCCATATCCACAAAGGACATCTCCAAGTCGATTTGGGTAAATTCGGGCTGTCTGTCGGCACGCAAATCTTCGTCACGGAAACAGCGGGCAATCTGCATATAGCGGTCAAAGCCTGCCACCATGCAGAGCTGTTTATACATCTGCGGCGACTGCGGCAGGGCATAGAACGAACCTTTATGAATACGGGACGGCACCAAGAAATCTCTGGCCCCTTCCGGTGTTGATTTGATGAGCATGGGGGTTTCCAGTTCAATAAAGCCGTTTTCGTCAAAGAAGTCACGGGTGACCTTGGCCACCTTATGACGGAACAGCAAATTCTTTTGCAAAGCGGGTCTTCTGAGGTCAAGATAACGATATTTCAGTCTTGTGAGTTCGGCTGTCGGGCAGTTGTCGATAATCTCAAAGGGTGTGGTTTCGCTTTCGGAGAGAATCCGCAGTTCCTTGACTTCAATTTCAATCTCGCCGGTGGGGATATCTTTATTTTTGGCACTGCGTTCTCTGACGATACCACGCACACCCAGCACATATTCCGAACGCACCGAAGCCGCTTTTTCAAAAACGGTTTTGTCGGTGGTGTCGTCCAAAGCTAACTGTACAATACCGGTTCTGTCCCGCAGGTCAATGAAAATGAGCTGTCCCAAGTCACGCTGACGCTGTACCCAGCCGCAGACAACTACTTCCTGACCAATATCATCCGCACGAAGCACCCCGCAGTAATGGGTACGCTTCAGGCCTGTTAAAAATTCTGCCATGATAATCCTTCCTTTTCTCTTGATAGTTGCGTTTACTTACTTCATAAAATTCAGCTGTTCCAACAGCTGTGACTGATTACTTTCCACATAAGCCGTAAAGAAGGCATTGAAAAAACCGTCATCGAGCGGCACTTTCTTTTCTTCCTTGGTTTCCATATTTTTCAGCACCGCTTCATTGGTTTCGATTTCGCTGTCACCGATGACGATACAATAACGGGCGTGTATTTTGTTGGCGTATTTCATCTGTGCCTTGAGGGTACGTCCGACAATATCGCCCTCAGCTATCAGCGAGGCATTCCGAACGCCTTCAATGATACTGAACGCCTTCTGTTTGGCGTTTTCGCCCAGACCGATGACAAACAAATCGCATACCGGCGGAGCGGGTATCTCAATTTTTTGTTTTTCGAGCAGGAGCAGTAATCTTTCCATGCCCATACCAAAACCGAGCGAAGGTGTCGGCTGACCGCCCAATTCTTCAATCAGGCCGTCGTAACGGCCGCCGCCGCAGATCGTGCCGATTTCAGGCGTGACAAACTCAAACACGGTTCTGGTATAGTAATCCAGTCCTCTGACAATAGCGGGATTGACCTTGTAGCGGATATGAGCAGCTGTCAGACAGCTTTTGACTTCCTCAAAGTGCTGGTGACAGTCCTCACAAAGGAAATCCAACACTTTGGGCGCATTAGCGGCAATCTTGGAACACACAGGACTTTTGCAGTCCAAAATCCGCATCGGATTTCTGCCCAAACGGGAGCGGCAGGTATCGCACAGTTCTTCCTCATGCTGACCGAAATAGTCTTTCCGAGCCTCTGTATATTGCGGGCGGCATTTCGGACAGCCGATAGAGTTAATTTCCAGACTGACATACTGCACACCGAGCCGGTCAAAGATAGAGTGAGCCGCACACATGACTTCCGCATCGGCATACGCAGAAGCGGCCCCGTATATTTCCATACCGAACTGATGGAATTCCCGCTGACGGCCGTAATTTTTCTTTTCATAGCGATAGCAGGCGGTCAGGTAATACGCCTTGATGGGGTAGCCGTCATTATAGAGGCCGTGTTCGAGCATTGCTCTGGCGGCACCGGCGGTACCTTCGGGTTTCAGCGACAGAGAGTCGCCGCCTTTGGTGGTGAAGGTATACATTTCCTTCTGGACAATATCCGTGGTATCTCCCACCGAACGGTTAAATAATTCTGTATGTTCAAACACAGGTGTTCTGATTTCTCTGAAGCCATAGCATTGTGCCTGCTTTCTCATAATATCTTCCAAGAACTGCCACTTGTGGATATCTGCGGGCAAAATATCCTCTGCTCCATACACTCTTTTTGTAATCAGTTCCATATTATCGCCTCCCAATAATTTTATACTCCCCTATTATACAATGCTTTTCCCAAATAAGCAAGCCCAAAATCATGTCTGTGTTGGGGCTTTGCACCCCGTTGGGGGAACCCCTTTTCTGGCGAAAAAAGGGGAGAGCGGGTCTCCAGTGGAGACCTCTGCCGCAGGCAGAAGCGACC